>NZ_JBSHAM010000079.1:0-37069 GCF_053611505.1 Amycolatopsis sp. NPDC054798
GTGAAGGACTCCTTGGGGGAATCAGATTCCCCCAAGGAGTCCTTCACGGCTGGTCAGCTCAGGCGCCCACCGCCGCCGCGACGGCGCGTCCGGTCAGCACCCGCGCGAGGTGCTGGCGGTACTCGACGTCGGAATTGCCGTCCGCGACCGGGTTGGTGCCTTCGGCCGCGTGCGCGGCGGCCGCCCGGATCGTGTCCGCGTTGGCCTGCGCGCCGAGCAGCGCCTGCTCCACGCCGGTCGCCCGGACCGGTGTCGCGCCCATGTTCGTCAAAGCCACCCGGGCTTCCTCGATCACGCCGCCCTCGGTCCGCACGGTGGCCGCCACCGCGCACATCGACCAGGCTTGGGCGACCCGGTTGAATTTCTCGTAGTGCGCCCGCCATCCGGTGTGCTTGGGCAGCCGCACCTCGACGAGCAGTTCGTCCGAGGCCAGCGCGGTGGTGAAATAGTCCTGGAAGAACTCCGCCGCGGCCACCGTGCGCCGCCCGTTCGGACCGGCCAGTACCAGCTCGCCGTCCAGCGCGAGCACCGGTGCCAGCAGGTCCCCGGCCGGATCCGCGTGCGCGATCGCGCCGCCGAACGTGCCGCGGTGCCGCACCTGCGGGTCCGCGACGGTGTCGGTCGCTTCCTTCACCAACGCGGCGTGCTCGGCGATCAACGGGTCGCGCTGGACCTCGTAGTGCGTCGTCATCGCGCCGACCACGAGCGCGTCACCGTCCTCGCGCACCCCGCGCAGTTCGGAGATTTTCCCGAGGTCGATCAGCGTGGTCGGCGCGGCCAGCCGCATGCGCAGCACCGGAAGCAGGCTTTGCCCGCCCGCCAGCACCTTGGCGTCCTCACCGGCCGCGGCGAGCGCCTGCACGGCTTCGTCCACCGTGGACGGAGCGACGTAGTCGAACGGAGCCGGGATCACTGGGCACCTCCGGAGGCGTCGATCGAACCGAGACCGCCGCCGGCCTCGCCGCCGGGTCCGCCGGCATCGGTGGCACCGCCCCGCACCGCGTTCCACACGCGCATCGGCGTGAGCGGCATTTCGATGTCGTTCACGCCGAACTGGCGCACGGCGTCGACCACCGCGTTGACCACAGCGGGTGTCGAGGCGATCGTGCCCGCCTCGCCGACTCCCTTGGCCCCCAACGGGTTCGTGGTCGACGGCGTTTCCGTGCGGTCGGTGGTGAACGACGGCAGGTCGGCCGCCGAGGGCAGCAGGTAGTCGGCGAACGTGCCGGTGGTGAGCGTTCCGCTCTCGTCGTGCACGGCCTCCTCGAACAACGCCTGCGCGATGCCCTGCGCGAGCCCGCCGTGCACCTGGCCCTCCACGATCAGCGGGTTGACCACCTTGCCGACGTCGTCCACACAGACGTACGACCGCAGTTTCACCTGGCCCGTTTCAGTGTCCACTTCGGCCGCGCACAGATGAGTGCCGTGCGGGAAGGAGAAGTTCTCCGGGTCGAAAGTGGCGTCGGAATCGAGCGACGGTTCGACGCCGTCCGGCAGGTTGTGCGCGGCGAACACGGCGAGCGCGACGTCCTGGATCGTCGTCGACGAATCCGTGCCCTTCACGGTGAACTTGCCGCCGGAGAACTCGAGATCGTCCTCCGAACACTCCAGCAGATGCGCGGCGATCGGCTTCGCCTTCGCGACTACCTTCTCCGCCGCCTTGACGATCGCGATCCCGCCGACGACCAGCGAACGCGAGCCGTAAGTGTCGAGGCCCTTGTGCGAGGACTGCGTGTCGCCATGCAGCACCTCGACGTCCTCGAACGACACGCCCAGCTGGTCGGCCACGATCTGGCTCCACGCCGTTTCGTGCCCCTGGCCGTGCGCCGACGCACCCGTCGTCACCTCGACCTTGCCGGTCGGCAGCATCCGCAGCGACGCGTATTCCCAGCCGCCAGCACCGTAATCGAGCGAACCCAGCACCCGCGACGGCGCGAGCCCGCACATCTCGGTGAACGTCGAAATCCCGATGCCGAGCTGCACCGGATCGTTCGCCTCGCGGCGTTCCTTCTGCTCGCGGCGCAGCTCGTCGTAGCCGAAGAGTTCCTTCGCCTTCTCGGTCGCGGCCTCGTAGTTGCCGGAATCGTAGGTGAGCCCGCAGACCGTGGTGAACGGGAATTCCTCGTGCGTGATCCAGTTCTTTTCCCGCAGCTGGACCGGGTCCATGCCCAGCTCGGCGGCGAGTTCGTCCATGATCCGCTCGATCGCGAACGTCGCTTCCGGACGCCCGGCGCCGCGGTAGGCGTCGGTGAGCGTGGTCGTGGTGAACACGTTGGTGCAGGCGAAGTGGTAGGCCGGGATCTTGTAGATCGCGTTGAACATGAACGCGCCGAGAATCGGCACGCCCGGCCCGACCAGGCCGTTGTACGCGCCCAGGTTGGCGAGCAGTTCGACCTTGAGCCCGGTGACCGTGCCGTCGGCCTTCGCCGAGATCGTAATGTCCTGGATCTGGTCGCGGCCGTGGTGCGCGGCGAGCATGGTCTCGGACCGGGTTTCGTTCCACTTCACCGGTTTGCCGAGCTTGTTCGCGACGAGCACGGTCATCATTTCCTCGGGCAGCACACCGATCTTGCCGCCGAACCCGCCGCCGACGTCCGGGGCGATCACGCGCAGCTTGTGCTCCGGGATGCCCAGCGTCAGCGCGGACATCACGCGCAGGATGTGCGGCACCTGGGTGGCCGACCACATGGTCAGCTGCGCGCCGGTCGGGTCGACCACGCACGCGCGCGGCTCCATGAAGGCGGGCACCAGGCGCTGCTGGCGGAACCGTCGTTTCAGCACGATTTCCGAAGAGGACAGTGCTTCCTCGACATTGCCGCCGGTGCCAGCCTCGGCCGAATCGAACACCCAGAGCGCGTTCTTGTTGCTGCCCAGTTCCTCGTGCACGAGCGGCGCGTCTTCGGCGAGCGCGGCTTCCAGGTCGAGCACCGGCGGCAGTTCGTCGTACTCGACCTCGATCGCCTCGAGCGCGTCATGTGCCTCGGCCGACGACCGCGCGACCACCACAGCCACGCCCTCGCCGGCGAAGTTCACCCGATCCGACGCCAGCACCGGACGCCGCGGCGCAGCCATGTCCGGCGTGATCGGCCACGCGCACGGCATGCCGATCGCGCCCTCGGGATCGAGGTCAGCAGCGGTGTAAACGGCGATGACGCCAGCGGCTTCCTTCGCCGCGGAGGTGTCGATCGAAACGATCTTCGCGTGCGCCAGCGGACTCCGCAGCACCGCGAGATGCAGCATCCCCGGCAGCACGATGTTGTCCGTCCACCGGGTCCGCCCGGTGATCAGCCGCTCGTCTTCCTTGCGGCGGCGGGACTTTCCTACCTCGGGTTCGATCGTGGCGGTCATCATTCACCACCCACGCCGACGTGGTTGGGCTGGTCGATCTTCTCGGCTTCCGGCCCCGCACCAGGACTCATGTGCTTCGCGGCGTCGCGAACCGCTTTGACGATGTTCTGGTAACCAGTGCAGCGGCAGAGATTGCCTTCGAGCCCTTCGCGGACGGCCTGCTCGTCCGGATCCGGGTTGTCCGCCAGCAGGTCGATGGACTGCATGATCATGCCCGGCGTGCAGAACCCGCACTGCAGCGCGTGATTGTCGTGGAACGCCTTCTGGACCGGGTGCAGCTGGCCGTCGCGGGCCAGCCCTTCGATGGTGGTGACCTCGCATCCGTCGGCCTGCACGGCGAGGACGGAGCAGGATTTCACGCTGTGCCCGTCGAGGTGGACGGTGCACGCGCCGCAGTTGCTGGTGTCGCACCCGACGACGGTGCCCACCTTCCCGACGCGTTCCCGTAAGTAGTGGACGAGCAGGGTGCGCGGCTCGACGTCATCGGTGTATTTCGTGCCGTCGACAGTGACGGTGATGCGCATCAAAGGCCTCCAAGTGCAAATGCCCGCCAGCCCCGGCGGAGGCGGCGGGCCGGTTCGGGAACGGCCAAGGCGCGATCGTGATCGGCCTCACAGGGGAGCGTGCTACGCCTTTCGCGCGCGGACAAGCCCTGATGTCGCACGTCGCCGGAATGGTTCCGCAGATGCGGGTTCGCTGCCGTTTTTCCGGCGCAGCTGCGTGAAGCCGGACGGGTGATTTTTCGGCCGTCCGGCGCGGTGGAGGATCTTCCCGAGGGTCCCGGGTTTCGCGTCGGGGGTTCACCGGGTTTCTTTGCTGGACGCGGTTTTTCCAGCGTTTCCCGCGCGGCGTTCGGCGAGCCGCTCAGCCCGGTTGCGGCGTCCCCGCCCCGGTCAGCTGTGGATCCGCCCGCTCAACGCCGCCAGCCGCTGCCCGGACCCGCTCCAGCGCAGCGCGATGATCTCCGCCGCGATCGACACGGCCGTCTCCTCCGGCGTGCGCGCGCCAAGGTCGAGGCCGATCGGCGACGACAGGCGTTCCAGCTCGCCCTCGGTGATCCCCGCTTCGCGGAGCCGCGCAAACCGGTCGTCGTGCGTCTTGCGGGACCCCATCGCGCCGACGTACCCGACGTCGAGCCGCAACGCGACCTCCAGCAGCGGCACATCGAACTTCGGGTCGTGGGTGAGGACGGCGATCGCCGTCCGCCCGTCGATCCGGCCAGCGTCAGCCTCCGCTTTGAGGTAGCGGTGCGGCCAGTCGACGACCACGTCGTGCGCCTCCGGGAACCGGCTGCTGGTCGCGAACACCGGACGCGCGTCGCAGACCGTCACCTGATACCCGAGATAAGCACCCATCCGCGCCATCGCGGCGGCGAAGTCGATCGCACCGAACACCAGCAACCGCGGCGGCGGTTCGAAAGAGTTCACGAAGACAGCCATGCCCTCGCCGCGCCGCTGCCCGTCCGGTCCGTAGTGGAGCGTGCCGGTGCGCCCGGCCGCGAGGAGCCCGCGCGCGTCGTCGGCGACCGCGTCGTCCATCCGGGACGAGCCAAGGGACCCCTCGACCCGGTCCGGCCACACGATCATGTGCTCGCCGACCAGCCCCGGCGTCTCGTGCTCCACGATCGTGACCACGGCGACCGGTTCGCCGCTGCGCACCGATTCGACCACGCGCTCCAGCTCCGGCATCGATTCGCGGTCCACCGGCTCGACGTAGATGTCGATGATCCCGCCGCAGGTGAGCCCGACCGCGAAGGCGTCGTCGTCGCTGACGCCGTAGCGCTGCAAGACCGGCTTCCGCTCGGCGACGACTTCGTTGGCCAGCTCGTACACCGCGCCCTCGACGCAGCCGCCGGACACGCTCCCGACGACCGTGCCGTCCGGCGCGACCATCATCGACGCGCCCGGTGCCCGCGGCGCCGACGAAAACGTGGCCACCACCGTGCCGAGCCCGACCGTTTCGCCCGCCTGCCAGCGGCGGTACACGTCGTCCAGTACGTCACGCATCGGCAATCTCCCCGAGGAGTCGTTCCAACGTCGCCAGGCTGTGCCCGGCCAGCAACCGGTCGATGTGCGGCAGGGCGGCCACGATGCCGGATTGGACCGGAGCATAACCCTCGTGACCGGCGTGCGGATTCACCCAGAATACGGCGTGCGCGAGACGGCGCAGCCGGCCAAGCTGCTCGGCGAGCAGGCTGACGTCGCCGCGCTCCCACCCGTCGGAGAACACGGTGACTACCGCGCGTCGCGCGAACCCGCGCTGCCCCCAGCGGTCGAGAAACACCCGAAGCGTCTCGCCAAGCCGTGTCCCACCAGCGAAATCGGGCACCGCGGTACCGGCGGCGAGCATGGCTTGCTCCGGATCGCGCTGCCTGAGCTGGCGGGACACTCGCGTCATTCGAGTACCGAGCGTGAACACCTCGACCGACAACGGCGCCGCCCGCGCGACAACGTGCGCGAACCGCAGCAACGCGTCGGCGTACGGACTCATCGAGCCGGAAACGTCGATCAGCAACACAACTTTCCGCGCCCGCGTCCCCCGGCGATAATGCGCCAGCCGAACCGGCTCGCCCCCGGACGCGAGCATCGCCCGCAACGTCCTCGCCGGATCGAGCGCACCGCGATGCGCAGGCGTCCGCCGCGCTGCTCTCCGCCGAGGCAGCACTGGACGCAGCGTCGCCAGCAACTCGCGCAAGTGCGCCCGCTCGGCTTTGGTGAGTTCGGCGAGATCCCGATGCCGGAGAACCTCATGGTCGCTCGCCGCGACCCGGAGCGTGTCGTGAGATCCCTCGGTGCTGTCCCCGTCGCCAGCAGCCGCGATCAGCGGAGCGATCCGAGCCTGCTTTTTTACCGGGGTTCCCGAGGCCGCCTTTGGACTGTCGTCCCCCTCGAACCACCGCGCGAAGGCTTCCTCGTACCGGGGCAGGTCGTCGGGATCGGAGCAGAGGGTCAACCGCCCGACCCAGTAGAGCTGTGTCGGGCGAGCGACGTCGACTTTCGCCACCGCGGACAGGTAGGCCTGCACCCGCCGCGCGTCACAGGCGACGCCCGCCTCGCGCAATGCCGCCGCGAACCCCGCATAGCCAGCAAGCGGGTCGGCGACTTCGGTGTTCATGGCCTCCATTGTGACCATTGTGACCCCAAGAGCGGAACCTTCGCTGTGACAGCTGGACTGGGCTTTGCTTGGCTTGCTGGGAGCGGTGGTCGCTTGGGTACCTCAGCAGGCTTGAGTTTCGGGTGTTCGGCCGTTGGATGCTGGGCGTGCGCAGCGATCCTGGTGCGCATCGGTTTTCGGCGGGGTTCTCGCGCCGGTTCTTGGGCGCGCAAAGGTTCCGGCTTGAGCTGCTCCAGCTCGCCAGTGTTCCTCCACACCGCCATTCCAGTGTGAACCGCCCCAGCCCCGCGGATGTTCCGGCGCACGCGATTTTCTGTTCCCGGCTCGCCGCTCCGCGAGACAGCGACCGCCTCTGCGGTCGCTCCTGCGCCGCTTCCGACCCTGCTCCCGTGTCCGCGCCCGTTCCCCTTCCCGCGTCTGCTCCCGCCAACGCCTCCGCTCCCGCGACCGCTCCTGCTTCGTCAACGCCCGCAAAACCCCCGCGCCGCCATCGCATCGAGCCGTAACTCCCGGGAACCCAGCACCGCCAGCGGGTCTTGATCGGCAACTGCGGGATCAGTGCGTCGGCAACTTCTCCGCCGCACAAGCTTTCCCCCCAAGGCCCAGTCCCACACATCCCAAAGCCCCACCCCGGCACATCCCAAAGCCCCGCCCCACCCGAACCGTCGTGTCAGCAAAGGGCGGCCGCGCACGCCGTCCCGCCTCCGGGACAGCGTGCGCGGACCGTGGTTGCGCGCAGCAGCCAGCCTCGGTAGCTCAAGGCGGGCGCGCGGAACCTTCAGGAAAGAACGGAACTCAGCGGACAGCCAGGAGGGCAGTCCGGACGAAGTCGGTCACGAGCCCTCCCTCCCGGCGCAGTCACAAAGTCGGCGAAGTCATCCAGTGATGCTTCAAGCATGCCCGATCCCGCACCCCGCCGCAACGGAATTATCCAACCGTCCACATTGGACGAAAATCAGGAGAACAGCGTGTCCAGCTTCGCCCGCACCCGATCGAGATCCTCGCTGTACTTCAACACCGCGCCCAGGGTGCGCGCAGCCGTCGCAGCGTCCAGTTCGTCGCGCTGGAGCGCGAGCAAAGCCCTTGCCCAGTCAAGGGATTCGGCGACACCCGGCGGTTTGAGAAGGTCCATCGCCCGCAGCCGGTGCACCGCGTCGGCGATCTGGCGGGCCAGCGTCTCGCCGATCCCTGGCAGCCGGCGGCGCAGGATGCTGATTTCCCGGGCAAGGTCCGGATGCTCAAGCCAGTGGTAAAGACACCGGCGTTTGAGCGCGTCGTGCACCTCGCGAGTGCGGTTGGACGTCAGCACCACCAGCGGCGGCTGCTCCGCGCGCACCTCGCCGTACTCCGGGATCGTGACGGTGTATTCGTCCAGCAACTGCAAGAGGAACGCCTCGAACTCGTCGTCAGCACGATCGATCTCGTCGACGAGCAGCACGCACGGCGTCGTAGTGAGCGCCTGCAGCAGCGGACGAGCGAGCAGGAAGCGCTCCGTGTACAGCGAACGCTCAGCAGTTTCCGCGTCGATCCGCCCGCCGTCGGCCGCTTCGAGGGCGCGCAAGTGCAGCAACTGGCGGGGGAAGTCCCATTCGTAGAGCGCCTGCGCGGCGTCGATGCCCTCGTGACACTGAAGCCGCACCAACGGCCACTTCAGCGCCTCGGACAACGCGAGCGCCAGCGACGTCTTCCCGGTGCCCGGCTCGCCTTCGCAGAAGAGCGGACGCTGCATCTGCGTCGCGAGGAATCCCGCGGTGGCCAGCCCCTCGTCAGCGAGGTAACCGGTGCGGTCGAGGGCAGCCGCGAGCGCGTCGGGCGAGGAGAGGGACTCTGTCACGCCCCCGATCGTAGATCCGCGACCGCCGGGTTCGCTGTTCGCCGCCGCTCAGGAGCGATCTGGCGAGGCTCAATGCGGCATACCGAGTGAACGCTGCCCGAGAGCTATCGGGCCAGGACCAACCCAGCAAGGTGCCCCACCCGGCAGTCATCCAGCCGAACTCGCCCCAGCAATCCACCTGGCAACCACCCGGCCACGGCCCCGCTTCCGCTCACCACAAGCCCGCCGTCACCCCGCCCAACGTCGCCGCCGTCCCGGCGCGACAAACCGCCGACCTCCACCGCACCGCCGGTCCAAGCCCCAAGGAAACCCCGGCCAGGTCTCCCTCACCAGCCAAGCCACTCCCCCGCGCCCCTCATCGCCGCTCCGCCCCCGGCCCGGCCAGATCCCCCGGCCGATCGACGTCGCTGCCGCTCCCCAGGTCACCGCACTCGACCAGCCGCACGTCAGTACGCCCGCGCAACCAATCCCGCGCCCCGTGGTCGCCGCGCGCCGAACCCGCGATCTCCCCCCACCAACGCCGCCCGAACAGCACCGGATGCCCAGGAACCCCCTGGTAAGCGGCCCGAACGACCGCGTCCTCGGAGGCCTCCCCGACGATCCGCGCGAGCGCCGCGGCAGGCACCCAAGGCAAATCCACCAGGTGCACCAGCACCGCCGCCGCCGAGTCGTCGCGCAGCGATTCCAGCCCGGCTTTCAGCGACTCCCCCATCCCGTCCTGCCACCGCGCCGCGGGCACCGGAGTCACGTCCGGCGGCAGCAGTTCCCGGACCTGCTCAGCCGACGCGCCGACCACTACCCGCACCGAGACGCACCCGGCCTCGGCCAGGTTCCGGACCGCCCGCTGGACCAGCAGCTCCCCGTCGTACTCGACCAGCGCTTTGGGCCCGCCGAACCGCCGCCCCGCCCCGGCGGCGAGCAGCAATCCGGCAACCGGTTCCGCCATCGCCGTCCCTCAGCCCTGGACCGCTCGCCCGGGCGCGACCGCGGCCAGCTCCGCCGAAATGGCAGCCGCGGTCTTGAGCAACGGCGGGACGAACTCGGTCCGGACGGTCTCCACCGGCGTCCGGCTCGCGTGCGTGGAAATGTTCACCGCGGCGACCGCCCGCCCCTTCCGGTTGCGGATCGGCGCCGCGACGGAACGCAGGCCTTCTTCGAGTTCCTGGTCGACCATTGCCCAGCCCTGTTCCCGGACCTGGGCCAGCTCGGCTTCGAGCGCGGCGCGCTGGGTGAGCGTGTGCGAGGTCAGCCGGTTGAGGTTGGCGACGATGAAGTAGGCGTTGAGTTCGGTCCGGTCCATGTCCGCGAGCAGCACGTGCCCCATCGACGTGGCGTGCGCGGGGAACCGCGTGCCGACGTTGATGCTCACCGTCATGATCCGCGACACCGCGACGCGCGCGACGTACACGATGTCGGCGATCTCCAGCACCGACACCGAACTCGACTCGTGCACCTCCGCCGACAGCCGCTCCAGGTGCGGCTGCGCGATCTCGGCCAGGCTGAGGCTGGACAGGTAGGCGTAGCCGAGTTCCAGCACGCGCGCAGTGAGCGAGAAGTATTTGCCGTCGGTGCGGACGTAGCCTAGGTCGACGAGCGTCAGCAGGAACCGGCGCGCGGCCGCGCGGGTCAGCCCGGTGACGCGCGCGACGTCGCTGAGCGTCGGATGCGGTGCCTCGGCGCTGAACGCCTTGATCACCGCCAGCCCGCGTTCCAGCGACTGCACGTGGTGTGCGCCGCGTTCGGCCTGGTCGTCGGATTCCATGCGGCGAACCCTATCCGGCCGGCGGCTGGGCGGTGGGTTCTCCCATCTCCGCGAGGACGCGCTGGGCGATCCCGATCGCCGTGTTCGCCGCTGGCACGCCCGCGTACACGCCGGTGTGCAGCAGGACTTCGCGGATCTCCTCCGCGGTGAGCCCGTTGCGTACTGCCGCGCGGACGTGCATCGCCAGCTCGTCGTGGCAGTGCAGCGCGGTGAGCGCGGCCAGGGTGATGCAGCTGCGGGTCCGCCGGTCGAGCCCGTCGCGCGTCCACACCGAACCCCACGCCGCTTCAGTGATGTACTCCTGGAACGGCTTGCTGAACTCGGTGGTCCGCGCGGACGCCCGGTCGACGTGGTCGTCACCGAGCACCTCGCGGCGCACCTGCATGCCCGCCTCGTAGCGGTCTCCGGTCACTGTCCCTCCGTGATCCGCTCGAGGATCAGCCGGGTGAATTCCTCCGGCTGTTCGTAGCTGCCCAGATGCGCGGCGGAGGCGACGACCTCCAGCCGGGCGCCGGGGATCCCGTCCGCGATGACCCGCCCGTGCGGCTCGGCGGGCGTCGACGGATCGTCGGCGCCGGCGATCACCAGCGTGGGGACGGAGATCTTCGGCAGGTCGCCGGTGAGGTCCATCCGCTCGATCACCTCGCAGCATCCGGCATACCCCTCGCCGGGCTGGGACTCGATCATCTCGCGCAGGTACGCGACCTGGTCCGGATTCCTTTGTGCGTACCCCGGCGTGACCCAGCGTCCGACGCTGGCTTCCGCGACCGCGCCGGTGCCCTCGGCCCGCACGAGGCGCGCACGGTCGGCCCACATCTCGGGCGGTCCGAGCAGCGCTGACGTGCAGCACAGGGTGAGGCTCGACAGCCGTTCCGCGGCGTGCGCACCGAGCCACATCCCGGTCATCCCGCCGAGCGACAGGCCGACGAAGTGCGCGCGCTCGACGCCGAGGTCGTCGAGCAGCCCCAGCACGTCACCGCCCAAATCGGCCAGGTCGTAGGGCCCTGGCGGCACCGGCGACGCCCCGTGGCCGCGCGTGTCGTACCGGACCACGCGGAAGCCGCGTTCGGTCAACGGCGCGACCTGCGGCTCCCACATCCGGTGGTCGCTGCCGATCGAGTTGGAGAACACCACCACCGGCCCCGCCGCCGGACCTTCGACGACCCGGTGCACCCGGACACTGCTCACGCTTGAACCTCCACAATGGACACGGCCGGTCAGACCGCGAAGAACACCGTCTCGCCTTCGCCTTGCAAACGCACGTCGAACCGGTAGCCGTCGCCTTCTTTCTTCGCCAGCAACGTATCTCGCCGTTCCTCGGGAACACTCGCCAGCACGGCATCGCCGGCGTTGTCCTGGTCCTCGAAGTAAATGCGCGTGACGACCCGGTTCAGCAACCCGCGAGCGAACACCGACACGTCGATGTGCCGCGCCTGCGGAGCCCCGGACGCGTCCGGCACGATTCCGGGCAGCAGCGTGAGAATCCGGTACTGGCCTTGCGCGTCGGTGGGGCACCGGCCGAACCCGCGGAACGGGTCGCCGTGCTTGCCGCGCGGATCGTCGGGGTGGTCGAACGCGCCGTCCGGATCGGCCTGCCACGTTTCGATCATCGCGTCGGGAACCGGATCGCCCGCGCCGTCGTACACCCCGCCGCGGATCCACACCGCGCCTTGGGTGCCTTCCGGGACCACGAACGGCCCGTCGTCCCACGGCAGCCCGATGGACAGGTACGGCCCGACGGTCTGCGAGGGCGTGCCTTCCAGCCTCACTCGTCCTCCTCCTCGTCCTCGAACACCGACTGTTCGCGCCCGCGCACCACGATGTCGAACTGGAACGCCAGCGCCCATTCCTCCTCGGTGCGGTCGAGGTCGAACCGGGAGATCATCCGCTGCCGCGCCTTCTCGTCCGGGATGGAGTTGAAGATCGGGTCCTGCGAGAACAGCGGATCGTCCGGGAAGTACATCTGGGTGACGAGCCGCTGGGTGAACGCCGAGCCGAACACCGAGAAGTGGATGTGCGCGGGACGCCAGGCGTTGTCGTGGTTTTTCCACGGATACGCGCCGGGCTTGATCGTGGTGAACTCGTAGCGCCCGTCGCCGTCGGTCAGCGTGCGGCCGAGCCCGTCGAAGTTCGGGTCGAGCGGGGACGGCCAGCGGTCGCCGGTGTGCCGGTAGCGGCCGCCCGCGTTGGCCTGCCAGATCTCCACGAGCGAGTCGCGGATCGGCCGCCCGTCGCCGTCGAGAAGCCTGCCGGTGACGATGATCCGCTGGCCCTGCGGTTCGCCCGCGTGCTGACGGGTGAGGTCGTTGTCGAGTTCGCCGAGCCGCCCCGGCCCGAGCAGCGGGCCGGTGACCTCGGTGAGCATCTGCGGCAGCAGGACCAGCGGCTGCTTCGGATGCCGCAACGCGGTGGAGCGGTACGGCGCGTAGTCGAGCGGCGGGTGGGTGCCTTCCGGATCGGGCCGGTATTGCGGCAGCCGCCGGTCGGTCGGTGTGGCCACGATGCCTCCCCTTTCTCAGCGGTTCTCGAGCACGATCGCGAGCCCCTGGCCGACACCGATGCAGATCGCCGCGAGACCCCAGCGACCGCCGGTGCGGCGGAGCTGATGCGCCAGCGCGCCGACGATCCGGCCGCCGGACGCGCCGAGCGGATGCCCGATCGCGATGGCCCCGCCGTTGACGTTGACGATCTCCGGGTCGAGCTTCGGCCATTCTTTCAGGCAGGCCAGCGACTGTGCCGCGAACGCCTCGTTGAGTTCCACCGCGGCGAGGTCGTTCCAGCCGATGCCCGCCCGTTCGAGCGCGATCTCCGCCGCGCGCACCGGGCCGATGCCGAACACATCCGGGTCGACTCCCGCGGCGCCGCGACCGGCGATCCGGGCCAGCGGCGTCTTGCCGAGCCGTTCGGCCGCCGCCGCGTCACCGAGCAGCAACGCCGAAGCACCGTCGTTCAGCGGAGACGCGTTGCCTGCCGTAACGGTGCCGTTTTCCTTGCGGAACACCGTTTTCAGCTTCGCGAGCTTCTCCGGCGTGGAGTCCGGCCGGATGCCCTCGTCCCGGGTCAGCTCGACGCCTTCGACCGGAACCACGTGGTCGTCGTAGAAGCCCTCGTCCCACGCCCGCGCGGCATTCGCGTGACTGCGCGCGGCGAACGCGTCCTGCTCTTCGCGGCCGATGCCGTACCGCTCGGCGAGCAACTCGGTGGACTCGCCGAGGGAAACGGTCCACTGCGAAGGCATCGCCGGGTTGACCATCCGCCAGCCGAGCGCCGTGTTGTACAGCGTCTGGTTGCCGGCCGGGAAAGCCTTGTCCGGCTTCGCCATCACCAGCGGCGAGCGGCTCATCGACTCGACGCCGCCCGCGACCACCAGCGAAGCGTCGCCGACCTGGATCGCCCGGCTCGCCTGCATCGCCGCCTCGACGCCGGACCCGCACAGCCGGTTCACCGTCGCGCCGGGCACCGATGTCGGCCAGCCGGCCAGCAGCGCGGCCATCCGCGCCACGTTGCGGTTGTCCTCGCCCGCCCCGTTGGCGTCGCCGAGCACCACTTCGTCCACAGTGGACGTATCGAGACTGTTGCGCTCGGCCAGCGCGCGCAGAACGCCCGCCGCCAGGTCGTCAGGGCGCACTCCGGAGAGAGCGCCGCCGTAGCGCCCGAAGGGAGTGCGGATCGCGTCGAGTACGTAAGCGTCGCTCATTCGCCGGCCTTCTTCAGTTCACGGAGCAAGGTCAGTTCGCGTTCAGTGGGCGCGGGGGTGGTTTTGAGGTCCGCGGCCGCCTTCAGTGTCCACCCGGTCGCTTCCACGACCTGGTCCAGCTCGACCCCGGGGTGCAGTTCGGTGAGCGTGAGCTCCGCGGTTTCCGGGTCGGGCCGCATCAGGCCGAGGTCGGTGACCACGAGGGTCGGCCCGGCACCGCGCAGGCCGAGCCGTTCGCGGTCGCCGTGCCCGGCACCGTGGCCGAACGACGTCACGAAGTCGACCTTGTCCACGAACGTGCGCTTGCTCTGCCGCAGCACGACGAACACTTCCTTGCAGGACGCGGCGATCTCCGGCGCCCCGCCCGCGCCGGGCAGGCGCACCTTCGGATCGTGATAGTCGGAGCCGATGACCGTGGTGTTGATGTTGCCGAACTTGTCGAGCTGCGCCGCGCCGAGGAACCCGACGTCGATCCGGCCGGGCTGCAGCCAGTAGTTGAACACCTCGGGCACGCTCACGACCGCGTCGGCGGTGTCGGCCAGCTCGCCGTCGCCGATCGACAGCGGCAGCCTGCTGGGTTTCGCGCCGAGACAGCCCGATTCGTAGATCAGCGTGAGGTTCGGGGCGTGCGTGCGACGGGCGAGGTTGGCCGCCGTGCTGGGCAATCCGATCCCGACGAAACACGACATGCCCTCGCCGAGCGCGCGGGCCGCGGCGATGCTCATCATCTCGTCGGCGGTGTACTCGCTCATGCCTTCACCCCGGTCAGGTCGTTCAGCCACTTGGCGAATTCCTCGCGGTCCCGCCCGATCTCGTCCCACGCCTGGTACGCCGCGTTGTCGCGTTCGTAGTACCCGGCGGCGTACGAGGGAGCCGCGCCGCGCGGCGCTTCGGCCACCGCGGTGACCGCCCAGGACGGAAGGACCAGCGCACCCGGCCGGGGTTCCAGCTCGTCGACGACTTCTTCGACCGTGACCAGCGACCGCTTCGCCGCGAGCACCGCTTCCTTCTGCACACCCGCGATACCCCACAGCTGAACGTTGCCCGCCCGGTCGGCGCGCTGCGCGTGCACGATCGTGACGTCCGGGTTCAGCGCGGGCACCGCGGTGAGCTGTTCGCCGGTGAACGGGCAGGTGATCGGCTTGATCGTGTCCGTCTGCGCGGGCAGATCGGTGCCGGTGTAGCCGCGCAGCACGGCGAACGGCAGCCCGGAAGCGCCTGCGACGTAACGGTTCGCCATGCCCGCGTGGCTGTGTTCCTCGATCTCCAGCGGCACCGGCCACGAGTGCTGCACCGCGTCGCGGAACCGGTGCAGCGAGCCGACCCCGGGGTTGCCGCCCCACGAGAAAATCAGCTTGCTCGCACAGCCCGCGCCGATGAGCTGGTCGTAGACGATGTCCGGCGTCATCCGCACGAGCGTGAGGTTCCGCCTGCCCTGACGGATGATCTCGTGCCCGGTCGCCACGGGGATGAGGTGCGTGAAGCCCTCGAGAGCGACGGTGTCTCCGTCGTGCACCAGCTCGGCGATCGCCTCGCCGAGCGACAGCACCCTTGCCATCACGAGCCCTTCCGTCTGGATCTTCCTGTTCCTGCCGTTCCGTGCTAGCGTGTTCGTATAGCGCACAGAAGTTCTACATATGAACATAGCATGGTCCGGCGGCCCGCGGGAGTGCCAAACGGTGAAGCGGACATTCGGACAGACGGCAGCAGACAAGGCGAGGTTCGCGGACCTCGAAAAAGTTTCGAGGGAATGAGGTGATGCGATAGGACAACACGGTGCGCTAGGAGTCGGCGAACGGGTTTCGCGGCCGGCACAGGGCGACGCGGGCGGCAGCAGACCGGAATTTCGTTGCGTGGTACCGCAATGCGGAATTCAGGCACTGTCGACGTCGGTGGCGTTCTGTCGCGGTTGGACGCTCCGTCGCAGCTCAGGCGGGTGTCCGGCGGTGAGCGCGCCGCGAACCTCGCTCGGGCGGCACGGTCGGCATTAGGCTGCTCGGCATGCCGAAAATCGCTGTCACCCGCTGGATCCCGGACGAGGCCGTGCAGGTGCTCGGCGAAGCAGGCGAAGTCGAGATCTCGCCCGAGGACCGGCCGCTCACGCCCGAGGAACTGCGGAAGTTCGTCGCCGGATCGGCCGCGGTGGTGTCGATGCTGCACGACCGGATCGACGGCTCAGTCGCGGACGCGGCGGGTCCGCAGCTGAAGGTCGTCGCGAACGTCGCGGTGGGCTACGACAACGTGGACGTCAGTGCACTGGCGGAACGCGGGATCGTGGTCGCCAACACGCCGGGCGTGCTCACCGACGCCACCGCGGATCTCGCGTTCGGATTGCTGCTGGCCGTCTCGCGGCGGCTCGGCGAGGGAGAACGTTTGCTGCGCGCACGGCAGCCGTGGTCGTTCCACCTCGGTTTCCTGCTCGGGTCCGGGCTGCAGGGCAAGACGCTCGGCATCGTCGGGCTCGGGCAGATCGGCCGTGCGGTGGCGACGCGGGCAGCGGCGTTCGGGATGCGGGTCGTCTACTCCGGACGGTCGGCGAAACCGGACTTCGACGGCGAGTTCGTGTCCTTCGACGAGCTGTTGCGGCGGTCCGACTTCGTGTCGCTGCACTGTCCGCTGACTCCCGAGACCCGGCACCTCATCGACGCGGACGCATTGCGGGCGATGAAACCGAGTGCGTACCTGGTGAACACCACGCGCGGCCCGGTGGTCGACGAGTCGGCGCTGGCCGACGCGCTCGAAGCCGGCGAGATCGCGGGCGCGGCGCTGGACGTGTTCGAGAAAGAGCCGGACGTCGAGCCGCGGCTGCTGGACCGTGACGACGTGGTCCTGACGCCGCACCTCGGTTCGGCGACGGTCGAAACGCGGACGGCGATGGCGGTGCTGGCCGCGCGCAACGTCGTGTCGGTGCTCGCTGGTGCCGAGCCGCTGACGGAGGTGCGCCGGTGACCCGGGTCGTGATCGCGCCGGACAAGTTCAAAGGAAGCCTGACCGCGGTCGAGGCGACGGAAGCGATTGCGCACGGCGTGCGCGATGCGTTGCCGGACGCCGAGATCTCCGCGTGCCCAGTCGCCGACGGCGGCGAAGGGACGTTGGAGGTGCTCGAGAACGCGGGCGGCTCGATGGTGCGATTGTCCGTGCGCGGTCCGCTCGACGAACCGGTCGAAGCGCGGTACGTGCTGCTCGACGGCACGGCCTACGTCGAATCGGCGCGCGCGTGCGGGATCGAGTTCGTGACGCCGAGCCGGGAAGTCGCGCTGGCCGCGCACACGTCGGGCGTCGGCGAGTTGCTGAACGACGCTCTCGCCCGCGGGGCACGGCGGCTTGTGCTGACCGTCGGCGGCACGGCGAGCACCGATGGCGGTGCCGGGATGCTGGCCGCGCTGGGTGCCGACATCGTTGACGCCTCCGGTGCGCCGGTCGGGCTCGGCGGCGGGTCGTTGGCACAGGTCGCGCGCGTCGACCTGGGTCCGGTGCGGGAACGGCTGGGAGCCGTGCCGGTCGCAGTCGCGACGGACGTGACGAATCCGCTGCTCGGCGCGAACGGGGCGGCGGCGGTGTTCGGTCCGCAAAAGGGTGCTGGCCCGGACGACGTCAAGGCGCTGGACGAAGCACTGGCGCACTGGGCGAAAGCGCTTGCGCGGGCTGGCGCACCGGACGTGTCCGACCTGCCCGGAGCCGGGGCCGGCGGAGGTGTCGCGGCGGGAGCGATCGCCGGGTTCGGCGCGACGGTCGAGTCCGGCTTCGACCTGATCGCCGCGTTGACCGGCGTCGACACCGCACTGACCGGCGCGGATCTGGTGATCACCGGTGAGGGTTCGCTGGACGAACAATCGCTGTCGGGCAAGGCCCCGGCGGGCATCGCGGCTCGCGCCGGGCGGACAGGAGTCCCGCTGCTCGTGCTCGCCGGGCGGATCCAGCTGGACGCGGACGCGCTGGCCGGGCTGGGAGTCGTGGGCAGCAGCGCGCTGATCGACCACGCGCCGTCGCTGGACTACGCCCGCGGCCACGCCGCGGAACTGCTGCGCGAACAGGCCGGAGCGCTGGTGCGGGACTGGCTGCGCGCCAAATGACAGAAGTGGGGCCCCGCTCAACCCCCGGAGCCCATACGCCCAAAAACCCCGGCCCGCAATGTCTGGGCAACCCCCCGCGATTGGGGGGGGGGCGGCGGGGGGTGAGCCGAGGAACAACCTCGCGCGCCGTGGCCGGCGCCGCCGTCTGACCACACTCCATCATGCCCTCCGCCTCCCCCCCGCCCCCCCACTTCCGCACAACAACGCGGCCACTCATGGTCTGGACAACCCACGTCTTGGACGGCGGTGCCGCCGGGGGTTCAGCCATGGATCACCGGGCCCGGACGTCTCGAAACGTCCGACAGCACCGGCGAACGGCGCACGGGATCAAGCGGACTGAAACCCGCCGCCCGAACCCGTGGCCGGGCGCTTGCAGAAAGCCGGAGCTACGCCGCAGCAAGCGAAGTCGGCCCGATCGCGGTCGCCCCGGGCCGGAGCACCGCGACCGCCGAGAACGCCGAGCGGCCCAGCCGTCAGGAGGACTGCTGCTGAGGCAGGACAGCGAAGGCGACGTCGCCGGTGTCGTCCTGCTGGACGTCCAGGACCTTGTCGTCGAGCAACGCGGCTGCCTGCGGCTCAAGGAAGACCTTCGCCCCGCCGTCGGCGCCGACAACGCGGTCGCCGTCCTCCGGAGCCGGGGCTACGGACAGCGCCAGCTGTGCACCGTCGCCTTCCATGCTCTGCAGCGCGAAGCGCAGGCCGCTCTGTTCGGAGTCGCTGCCTTGCTCGGCGGTCAGCGCGGTGATCGCCTCGGCGGCGGCTTCGGTAACGGTCAGCATCTTTCGGCCTTCCCTTCGTCGCAGTCGGATGCGCGCGGTCGGTTGCAGGGTGGTTTTTCACGCTAAAGGCGGCACGACGGTCGCGCAGTGTGAGCGCCAGACCGCTGCCGCGGCGGTGGAACCTGTCACAAATACGTTTGAGATCAGGATCTTCGGGCCATGGCCGACCGGATCGCGTCGGCGACCGTGCAGCCGCCGTGGTCGACCCGTTCGCCCTGATCGGGCACCGCCGGCCAGCCGGATTCAGCCGGGTCGAGCGGCACCGGATCCGCGCCGCCTCCGCTGCCAGGGTCCCCAGCAGCGGCGACGGCGGACGATCTCTCGGCTAGTCCGTCAGCCACCGGCGGCCGGACCTCCGGCCGTTCCCCCGCGCGCTGACTTTCACGGACGTCATCGGAAGCCGTTCCCTGAAGCACCGCAGCTTGGGGCGAGTCGACGCGGGAACTGTCCGCACCGGGACTTTCACTCTCGCGAGGAGCGTCGTCACCGGGATCGCTCACGGGCACCTCCCGAAAGTCCGGATTGTTCGTGGTGAGCTACCCGAGGCGGCCTCCGGTGAAACGGGCCGAACGGCTGTCGTCGGAATCACAGGGGTTTCCCTGGGTCTGCCAGGGCATCAACGGGCGAAGCGGAGCTAGCGTCGGACCATGACCACCACCAGGTGGAAGCCGCGCGGCCGGATCCGAATCCGCCCCCGGCGCAAACCCGGCCCAGACGCCGCCAGCGACCCGCTCGGCGCCGACGCGATCGACCCCGCGCCGGAATTCCGCACGCTCGACGAACCTTCGAACCGCCACGTCCCGGGTTTCGCCAAGGACACTGACCGGCATCGCCCAGCTGACGATCGCCTGGCCGCACTCTCCGGCGAGATCGACCATCGTCGCGACCCGCGCGACTCCGCTGCCAACCGCCGCGAGGAGAACGCCCGTCGCCACTCAACGGCGAACCAGAGTGAACCGGCCTCTGACAGCAGAGGGCCGCACGCCAGCCACGGGCACTCCGGTCGCCCTTCGATGGCCAATGCGAGCGCCACTCGCCGCGAATCGGCAACCAACCACGCCGAGCCGCACCGACCGGCGCCCAGTAGCGAACGCACCCCTCGCCACTCAACGGCTAATCCGAACAGCGCTGGCCTTTTAACGGCAACCGGCGACGCACACCTGTCGTCGCCAGAAACCGGCAACAACATCGCCGATGAAGGCACCCAGTCGCCAAGCTCCGCCACGGTCCTCGCAACCGCCCACCGGTCGGCGAAGTCCGAAGTGGCCCGCGTCAACGAGTCCGACGCGCGGCACCACCACCCTGCCCCCGCTCCCGCCCCGCATCCAGCGTCTCCGGGCGTTGCCGATCATCGGCCACACCAACCCGGCCACCGCGCCGCCCGCCGCCGCGAGATCGGGGGCCATGCCGCCTGGTACCTGGCCGCCGGCGTCGTCACCACTGGCCTGCAGGCCGTCCTCTTCCTCGCTTTCCGCCCGGAAATCGGCGCGCAATGGGCGAATCTCGCCGCGCTCGCGATCACGACTGTCGGCAACACCGAGTTCCACCGCCGCGTCACGTTCGCCAACCGGAGCAGCCGCGCGGGCAAACGGCATCTCCAGGATCTCGTCACATTCGCCTTCTACGCCGGCTACGGATCACTCGTCCTCGCGGCCCTCGACGCCGTCGTCGCGCGCCCCTCGGCCGGCCAGCAGACCGCCGCGCTTCTCGCGGCCAGTTTCGTCGGCGGGGTCGTCCGGTTCGCCGTGCTGCGCTGGTGGGTTTTCGCCCGGGCGCGGCGAACGGACGCGGCACAAGATCACCAACGGTAGTGGAACCCGTTCTACCCGCAGTGCGACCACTCTCTGTTGTGCTACCCGGCTATCACTCTTCGTGACGCATAAAATCGGACATCCGCACATGCTGCGAGGCTGGATTCGTACTGTGCGTCGGCTGGTCTCGTTTGTGTCAAGACCACTGCTGCTAACGGGGTATTCGTAGTTGAAATGTGGACGGTCGGCCTCCGGCCGCTTAAGGTTACGGAGCGTCGCAACGATCGCAGTACTCCCCCCGTTCGATCGGAGTACTTGCGACCGCAACATCACAGAGTGTTGACCCCAAGACAGCGACGGTCGCAGGGTTGCCGGGGAGACGACCATGACAGCACCGTCGAAGACGTCCCGCACAGCGGGGTCCGACGTCGCGGGCTACGTGAGCCCTGCGACGCTCCCCCGATCCGGCGGACGCCTGACCAAAGAAGACCTCGATCCGCTCGTACGCGCCGCGGGACAGGGCGATCAAGCCGCGATCGCCGACCTGCTGCACGTGCTCCGCCCGGTCGTGGCCCGCTACTGCCGGGCCCGGATGGGCGGCCGCGACCTCTCTTACCTCGCCGCCGACGACGTCGCGCAGGACGTCTGCATGGCCGTGCTCAAGGCCCTGCCCGACTACCAGGACCGCGGCGGGTCGTTCCTCTACCTCGTGCACGCGATCGCGGCCAACAAGGTCGCCGACGCCTACCGGGCCGTCGCGCGCGACCGGTCCGAGCCGGTGCCCGAACTGCCAGAGCATCCGCTCGCCGGCGGCAACGAGCCGGAATCGCACGCGCTGCGCCTCGACCTCGGCAGCCGCTTGCAGGAGCTGCTCACCCGCCTCGCCCCGCTGCAGCAGGAAATCCTCGCGCTGCGCATCGTCGTGGGCCTCAGCGCGAACGAGACGGCTGAAACGCTGGGCATTTCGGCAGGCAACGTCCGCGTCACGCAGCACCGTGCGCTGGCCAAGCTCCGCGAGATGGTGCAGGGCCAGGACTTCTGAGCCGTTTCGTCACTCGAACGGCTGGAACCCCGCCGCGGACCGCGGAATTGGTCGACAGGCCCTGCTTCCCGCGGCACTCTGGAATGACCCGCCGCATCGCTCAGCTCAACTCATAAACGCGTGCCGCCGTGTGCTCGAAGACCTCCAGCCGTTCCGGGTCGCTCAGCCCGCCGGTCAGCGACACTGCCGCGTCCAGCACGACTTCGTACGCTGCCGCGAGTTCGCATACTGGCCAGTCGGAGCCGAACATGACCCGGTTCGCGCCGAACGACTCGAGAACGTGGTCTGCGTAGCGGCGCAAATGGCCCACCTGCCATTCGCGCCAGTCGGCTTCCGTCACCAAGCCGGACAGCTTGCAGTGCACGTTGTCGTGCGCGGCCAGCGATGCCACGCCGTCCGCCCACGGCTGCCATTCGCCTGCCGCGATGCCAGGTTTCGCGGCGTGGTCGAGGACCAGCCGCAGGTCCGGCAAACGTTCGGCGACCTGCCGCGCGGCGGCGAGCTGCGCCGGTGCCACCAGCAGGTCGTAGACCAGGCCGGCGGAGCCGACCGCGGCCAGGCCGCGCTGGATTTCCGGACGGAGCAGCCACTCCGGGTCCGGCTCGTCCTCGACCTGGTGCCGGATGCCGGCCAGCGGGCCCAGTTCGCGCAACCGGGCGAGCCGGTCGGACACGTCCGGGGCGGCGAGGTCGACCCAGCCGACGACGCCGGCCACCAGCGGCTCGGACGCGGCCGTGGCAAGGAATTCCTCGGTTTCCGCCTCGTCCGAAACGGTCTGCACCAGCACGGTGGCGTGGACGCCTGCCGCGGTGGTCACCGTGCGCAGATCGTCGACTGTGTACGGCTTGCGGATCGGGTCCAGTGCGTCGCCGGACATCCACGGGTACTCGCGACGCGCGGGATCCCACAGGTGGTGGTGAGAATCGATCACGGGGTTCCTCCGGAGACGACCGAGCGGGCGGACGACCGCAGCAAGCCTGCGTCGGTGAGGTCGTCCCACAGAGCGGCCGGGATATTCGCCGCTGCCCGGCGAACGTTGAGCGACACCTGCTCGGCGTCGTGCGCGCCGACGACCACCGACACCACCGCCGGGTGCGTGCGCGGCAACGCGAGCGCGGCCTCTGGCAGCGAAACGCCATGCCGCGCACAGATTTCCGCGATATTCTGCGCTTTCTCAACGAGATCCGCAGGCGCAGCCGCGTAGTCGTAAATAGTGCCGGGTTGTTCCGTGGCGAGAATTCCGCCATTGAACACTCCTCCGGCCACCACGCCGACACCACGTTCGACGCACAGCGGCAACAGTTCGTCCAAAGCCGGCTGGTTCAGCAGGGTGTAGCGACCGGCCATCAGGACATGGTCGAGATCGAACCGGCGCACGAATTCCGCCAGCATCGGCGCCTGGTTCATCCCCGCGCCGATCGCCCTCACGACGCCCTGCTCCCGCAACTCCAGCAACGCCGGGAACGCACCCGAAACCGCTTCCTCGAAATGATCGTCCGGATCGTGCACGTACACCAGATCGACGCGGTCGAGGCCCAGCCTTTCCAAGCTCGATTCCAGCGAACGCAACACCCCGTCGCGGCTGAAATCCCAGCGGCGGCGGTAAGTACCGGGAACGTCGAAGCCCTGGTCGTCGCGTTCCCCGGGGGCCACCGCACGCGGTTCCAGCACCCGTCCGACTTTCGTCGACAGGACGTACTCGTCCCGCGGATACGCCGCCAGCGCGGCCCCGAGCCTGCGTTCGGACAGCCCGAGCCCGTAGTGCGGCGCGGTGTCGAAATAGCGGATTCCCTCGTCCCACGCCCGCCGCACGCTCGCCGCGGCGGTTTCGTCCGGCACCGCGTGGTAGAGATTGCCCAGTTGCGCACCGCCGAGTCCCAGCGGAGGAAGGTCCACGGTCACGCCTCCGCCGGGAGTTGCCATACCAGCCCGAGGCCGCGGGCGACGTCGGAATGGTCGAGGTCGAGCAGTTCGTTGATCCGCTTCTGCCACGCGATGTCAGCCGGATCGGCGGCGAGTTTCGTGCGCATCTGCTCGAAATCGTCCACCTCGACGAAGTGGAACAGGTCGAGCCCGTCGCGCCAGATCCGCCACGAACGCACCCCGGCGCGGCGCAGTGCGGCGTCCAGGTCCTGGGGGATCACCGCGTGCACCTCCTCGTAGGTTTTCTCCATTCCGGGCTTGAGCCGGGTGCGCAATGCGACCGTTTGCGGCGCCGGGCCGTGGGTCATCGTTCCTCCTGACGGGAGTCGTGGCACGCTGTAGGGGGTAAACATCCGAGGTCTCTGCAGGGAGGGCGGTCCCGATGCCCGTCACCGATGTCGCGATCGACAAGATCAAGGACATGATCATTTCGGGCGAGCTGGCTCCGGGCGACCGGCTCCCCAAGGAGGCCGAGCTGGCGCAGCGGCTGGGGCTTTCCCGCAGTTCGCTGCGGGAAGCGGTGAAGGCGCTGTGCCTGATCCGGGTGCTGGACGTGCGCCAGGGCGACGGCACGTACGTCACCAGCCTGGAGCCGAACCTGCTGCTCGACGCGATGACCTTCGTCGTCGACTTCCACCGCGACGACACCGTGCTCGATTTCCTTGCCGTGCGGCGGATTCTGGAGCCCGCGGCCACCGCGATGGCGGCGCTGCACATGCGCGACGAGGACGTCGCCGAACTCGGCGCGCTGCTCGGCGAACTGGAGGAAGCGCCGACCGTCGAAGCGCTGGTGGCCAACGATTTGCAGTTCCACCGCAAAATCGCGGACGGCTCGGGCAATCCGGTGCTGTGCTCGCTGCTCGAAAGCCTGTCCGGCCCGACGGCGCGAGCCCGCATCTGGCGCGGCCTCACCCAGGAAGGCGCGGTAGCCCGGACCCGGGAACAACACGCCGCGATCTACGACGCGATCGCCGCGCGAGAACCGGAACTGGCCCGGTCGTGGGCGACGGTGCACGTGGCCGGGGTGGAGCAGTGGCTCCGAAGCACCCTGGTCGAGGACGCCGCGGCTGGCGACGACGCCGAGCCCGCCGCGTCCTGATCGGACGGAGCAGGCGGAGTGGTCGGCGCGGTCGGCGGTTCCTGAGCGGGTTGTTGTGGTGAAGGGTCCCTTCACTCCTTGCTGGTAGGAGTGAAGGGACCCTTCATTCGCGTTCGGCTGGTGCGAGGGGGACTTTCGTGGCTGCGGGGCGGGAGTGACGGGACCCTTCATGCCGTGGCGGTTCAAGCGAACGGACCCATCACGCACGCCCCGCCGGAGCGACAGGGACCTTCGCCCCCGTGCGACAGGAGCGACGGGAATGTCGGGAGCGACGGGACCCTTCACACCATGGCGGCCCAAGCGAACGGACCCATCACACACGCCCGGCCGGGATGACAGGGACTTTCGCGCCCGTGCGACGGGGGTGCCGGGAGTGACGGGCCCCCTCACACCATGACGACCCAAGCGAACGGACCCATCACACACGCCTGCCCAGCGTGACGGGGACTTTCGCGCGTGTGGCGGGGCGGGGACCGTCAGGTGCCAGAGCGAGAGAAGCGAAAGGACCCATCGCGCACGTTCGGTTGAAGCGGTGGAGAGTCGTTCGCCGACCGGCCGAATGAAGGGTCCCTTCATTGATCCTGCCTCCAGCGCTCTGGAGGGGACTTTCACCGCACCAGCCGTCGAGCCGCCGCCCGCCGACCCGTCCAACGACTCACCCGCCAAGGCGACCACCGCACCGTCCACCGGCCCAGCCGCCTGGCCGACCGCCGACTCGTCCACCGGCTCACCCACCAGAACGACCACCGGACCGCCCGCCGACCCGTCCACCGGACCACCCACCAGACCGGCCACCGCCCCGGCCATCGCACCGCCCGCCAGACCGCTCCCCGAACCAACCCGCCGAGAAGGTCGGATGATCACCGAACCTCCGCCGATCAGGTCTGGGGCTTTCCACCCGCGTACCGGCTGATGATCAACGCGATCAAAATGATCCCCCCGTAAATCGCCTTCAGCCATTCCGCCGGAACCTGGGCAATACGCAACAAACTGTCCACCGACTGCAGCAACAGCACCCCGGTCAGCGCCCCGACCAACGTGCCCCGCCCGCCGTCCAGTGAAACGCCGCCGATGACCGCGGCGGCGAAGACCTGCAGGATCAGACCGTCGCCCTGGTCGGCTCCGAGGGCGCCGACGTAGCCGGTGTACGCGAGACCGCCGATGGCCGCCAGCACCCCGGCCACCACGAACACCGCCCACGAGATCCGGTCCACCCGGATGCCCGCGGCCCGCGCGGCTTCGCGGTTGCCGCCGATCGCGTACAGCGAGCGGCCGGCTCGGTGGTAGCGCAGGCCCAGTCCGAAGACCGCGAACAGCACCGCCGCGAGCCACACCGACATCGGCAGGCCGGCGAACGTCGTCGTCGCCAAAGCGGTGAACGCGTCCAGCTGGTCGAACAGGGTCTTGCCGTTCGTCGTGCCGATCTGGGTGCCGCGCAGGACCGTCAGCATCGCCAAGGTCACGATGAACGCGTTCAGTTTCAGCTTCACGATCAGGAAGCCGTTCACGAACCCGATCAGCGCGCCCACCACGGGGACCGCCACCAGGCCGAGCGCCGCGGGCCATTCGGTGCCGAAGCCCGCCGACGCGGCCGGGATCACCAGCATCGCGCCGATCGCGGGGGCGATGCCCATCGTGGATTCCAGCGACAGGTCGAATTTGCCGGTCAGCAGGACCAGCGATTCGCCCAGCACGACCAGCGACAACGCGGCCGCCGCGGAAAGGATGCTGATGATGTTGTCGAAGGTGAAGAACGTGTCGCTGATCAGCCCGCCGATCACGAACACCACCACGAGCGCGGGCAGCAGCGCCAGTTCGCGCAGCCACGCCGACTTCCGGCGCTTCGCCCGCACCGCGGGCAGCGCCGTCTGCGGGTCGCTCATCAGGTCAGTCATGAAGCCCGACTCCTTCGATATCCGCCACCAGGTCCCCGTCGGACCAGCCGGCCTGGTGAACGGCGGCCACCTCGCCGGCGCGCAGCACCAGCACCCGGTCGGCCAGGCGCAGGTCGTCCAGCTCGTCGCTCACGAGCAGCACCGCCTTCCCCTCGGCCCGCACCCGGTCCACGACCGCGAGCAGGGCCTCCTTCGACTTCACATCCACTCCCGCGGTGGGGTTGATCAGCACCACCACGCGCGGGTCGCTTTCCAAGGCCCTGGCGAGCACGACTTTCTGCTGGTTCCCGCCGGACAAATCGGAAACCGGCTGGTCCGGGCTGGCGGCCACGATGTCGTAGGCGGTCAAGGCCCGTGAACCGCGTTCCCGGCGCACCTTCGGCGACGCCAGGCCGCCGCGGCCCATCCGGTCGAGCACGGAGAGGGTCGCGTTGTCCATAATGGAGTGTTCCAGCACGAGACCTTCGTGATGCCGATCCCTGGGGACACAACCGATTCCTGCGCGCAGAGCGGCGGGAATGTCGCCGGAGGGCAGACGTTTTCCGTTGACCGAAACGGTTCCGGAGGTGGGCGCGCGCAGGCCGTAAACCGTCTCGGCCACCTGGTGCTTGCCGCTCGCGTTGCTGCCCGCGAGTCCGACTACCTCGCCGCGGTGCACTCGCAGGGAGACGTCGTGGAATCCGTCGCCGGACAGGTCATCGACGGCTAGGACCTCTTCGGCGTCCACCGCTAGCGGGTCGCGGGTGGCTGCGTCGCGCACGGCGAGGCCGCCCTGCTCCCCCGTCATCGCGTCGACCAGTGCCGCGCGGCTGACCTCTTCGACGGGGGCGGTGAGCACGTGCCGAGCGTCGCGCAGGACGGTAACCGCTTGGCACACCTCGTAAACCTCGTGCAGGTGGTGCGAGATGAACAGGAAGGTGACGCCGTTCTCCTGCATCTGCCGCATGCGCTCGAAAAGCCGCTCGATGGCCTGGCTGTCCAGCTGCGCGGTCGGTTCGTCCAGCACGATGAACCGGGCACCGTAGCTCAACGCTCGGGCGATCTCGACGAACTGACGGTCCTCAACGGACAGATCGCCCGCCGGAGTGTCCGCATCGACCCGGACGTCCCACGAGTCCAGCAGCTCCCGAGCCTGCCGGCGCAGCTTCTTCCAGCCGATCGCGAAACCGCCCTGCGCCTGCCGGTTCAGGAAAAGATTCTCCGCGACCGTCAGCTGCGGCACCACCATCGCGTGCTGGTACACGCACGCTACGCGCGCTTTCCAGTCGTCCTGTTTGGACAACGGCGGGGCCGGGGCACCGCCGAAGGAAACGCTGCCGGTGTCCGTTTCGGACAGTCCGGTGAGGATGGAGACCAGGGTGGACTTGCCCGCCCCGTTGCGGCCGACGAGTGCGTGAGACTCGCCGGGCCGCACGGTGAGGCTGACGTCGTCCAGCGCTACGGTGGGCCCGTACCGCTTTCCGACGCCGTCCGCCTGTACGACCGGTGCGCTCACAGGTTGTTACCCCACAAAGCTTTGTCGTCCACGTTGTCCTTGGTGACGACCGGCGCGGGCAGCTGATCTTCCAGGATGCCGGGGCTGATCTCGACGATCGTGGAGTCGTGGTCGGTCGGGCCCGGCTTGAACGTCTCGCCCGCCATCGCCTTCTTGAGCCAGTACATGCCGTACTTGGCGTAGGCGTCGGCAGGCTGCGAAACGGTCGCGTCGAGTTCGCCGTTGCGGATCGCGGCGAGTTCCTGCGGGATGCCGTCGTTGCTCACCAGCACCACGTGCTTCGGGTCCCCGACCGGGAAGAACAGGTTCTTGCGCTTGAGCGCCTGCTCGGTCGGCGCCAGGTAGACGCCGCCCGCCTGCATGTACACGCCCTTGATGTCCGGGTTCGCGGTCAGCAGACTGTCCAAACCGGACGACGCCTTGTCCGCCTTCCATTCGGCGGCGACCTCGAGCACCTTGACGTCCGGATACTTCTGCTTCATGCACTCGCGGAACGCCGCCGACCGGTCGCGGCCGTTGACCGACGCGAGGTCGCCCATCACCTGCACGACCTTGCCGCTCTTCACGCGCTTGCCGATTTCTTCGCACGCCTTGCTGCCGTACGCCTTGTTGTCCGCACGGACGACCATCGCGACCTTGCCGCTCTCCGGCGCGACGTCCACCGCTACCACCGGGACGCCCTTGTTCTCGGCCTGCTTCAGCCCGGCGACGACCGCGGCCGAGTCGAGCGGCGTGACGACGAGCCCCTTCACGCCCTGGCTGAGCAGCGTGCCGATGTCCGTGATGAGCTTCGCCGGGTCGCTGTCGGCGTTCACCGTGGGCAGCGCGTCGAGCCCTTGCTCCTTCGCCATCTGCGGCACGTATTTGTTGTAGGCCTGCCAGAACGGCGAGGTCAGCAGGGGCAGTGTCGCCCCGACCTTGCCGGTGCCGCCGCTGTTGGCCGCTGCCGCCGGTTTGTCCTTAGTGGACCCGCACGCACCGAGCACCAAACCGCAGGCGGCCACCGCGGCGGCCAGCCGGATCACCTTCGTACGCACCGCATCCTCCTTGATGACAGGCCTTGTTGGCAAAGCAGATCAGTTCTGCACGGGTCCGCGCGGGCGCAGGCCGTACATGCCGCCGTCCACCGCGAGCGCGGTGCCGGTAGTCGATGCCGAAAGCGGGCTGGCGAGGTACGCGATCGCGTTCGCGACCTCGTCCGCGGTCACCAGCCTTCCCATCGGCTGGCGGGCGGCGAGTGCTGCCCGCTCCGCCGACGGGTCCGCGGCGGTGTCGAGCAGCCTTCCGACCCACGGGGTGTCCGCGGTGCCGGGGCACACGCAGTTGACGCGGATCCGGTCCGGCAGGTGGTCGGTGGCCATCGCGAGGGTCAGCGACAGCACCGCGCCCTTCGTGGCCGAGTACAGCGCCCGCGCGGGCAGCCCGGCCCACGCGGCGATCGAGCAGGTGTTCACGACCGCCGCCGACGGCGAGTTCTTCAAGTGCGGCAAGGCGGCACGAGCCGTGCGCACCATGCCGACGACGTTCACGTCATACGCGCGGTGCCACTCATCGTCGTCGTTCGCGGTGACGTCGCCCTGCGCGCCGATGCCCGCGTTGTTGACCAGGATGTCGAGCCGGCCGAAGCGTTCGGCCACCGCGTCGACGGCGGCGCGGACCTCGGCGTCCGACGTCACGTCGCAGCGGAATCCGGCCAGCGGCTCGGGCACCTCGTCGGTCTTGAGGTCGAGCACGGCCACCTGTGCGCCGCGCTGGGCCAGCAGGTTCGCCGTGGCCAGGCCGATTCCCGAAGCGCCGCCGGTGACCGCGGCGACCAGGCCGTCGAATTCGCTCACTGCGCGTTCTCCGTCCATTCAGGACCGTCCGGGAAGCTGAACCGGCGCAGCGTAGCGTCGTGCATGCGCGCGGAAAAGCCCGGTGCGGTCGGAGCGAGGTAGCGGCCGCCGCGTACGACAGCCGGATCGGTGAAGTGGTCGTGCAGATGGTCGACCCATTCGATGGTCCGGTCTTCGTCCAAACCGGACACCGCCACGAAGTCGAACATGGACAGATGCCGCACCAGCTCGCACAGCCCGACCCCACCGGCGTGCGGACACACCGGAACGCCGAATTTCGCTGCGAGCAACAGGATCGCGAGATTCTCGTTCACCCCGCCGACGCGTGCGGCATCGAGCTGCAAAACGTCGATTGCACCAGCCTGCAGCAATTGCTTGAACACCACGCGGTTCTGCACGTGCTCGCCGGTCGCGACTTTGATCGGCGCGAGCGCCTTCGCGATGGCCGCGTGGCCGAGCACGTCGTCCGGCGAGGTCGGCTCTTCAATCCAATATGGATCGAACGGAGCCAGCGCGGTCATCCACGACACCGCCGTCGCGACATCCCATCGCTGATTCGCGTCGACAGCGATCCGGATGTCCGCCCCGACCGTCTCGCGGGCCAGCTTCATCCTCCGGACATCGTCCTCGAGATTCCCGCCGACCTTCAGTTTGATCATCTCGAAACCGTCGGCGACGGCCTGTTCGGCCAGCCGCACCAGTTTCGCGTCGGAGTAGCCGAGCCAGCCCGCCGACGTGCTGTACGCGCGATAACCCTCGGCTTCGAGCCGAGCGATCCGTTCCGCTTTACCGGATTCGGCCGCGCGCAGGATGTCGAGCGCTTCCTGTTCGGTAAGCGCGTCGGAGAGGTAACGGAAGTCCACAAGGGACACCAGTTCCTCCGGCGTCATCCGTGACGCGAACTTCCACAGCGGCAGCCCGGCGCGACGCGCGGCGAGGTCCCACGCGGCGTTGACGATCGCCCCGATCGCCATGTGCGCGACGCCCTTTTCCGGTCCCAGCCAACGAAACTGCGAGTCGCCGACCAACGCCCTCGAAAGCGCGCCGAGTGCTTCCGCGTCCTCCGGCACGTCGCGGCCGACCACATGCGGTGCCAGCGCGCGGATCGCGGCGGCCTGTACGTCGTTGCCGCGTCCGATGGTGAACGCAAGGCCGTAACCGTCCGGCCCGGCGTCGGTGTGCAGTTCGACGTAGGCCGCCGAATAGTCCGGATCCGGGTTCATCGCGTCCGAACCGTCGAGGTCGCGCGACGTCGGGAACCGGACGTCCCGGACCTCCATGGCCACGATTTTCGCCATGTCAGGCCTGCCCGAAGGTCTGGCGCTGCTTGCCGAGGCCGTCGATTTCCAGCTCGACGACGTCGCCCGCACGCAGGTACGGCTTCGGTTCCGGCTGCCCGAGCGCGACCCCCTCCGGGGTGCCGGTGTTGATCAGATCGCCGGGGCGCAGCACCATGAACTGGCTCAGGTAGCGGATGATCTCGGCGACGCCGAACACCATGTCCTTTGTGGACGAATCCTGTACCTTCTCGCCGTTGACCCAGGTGCGCAGCCCGAGCGCCTGCGGGTCGGGGATCTCGTCGGCGGTCACCAGTTCCGGGCCGAGCGGGTTGAAGGTCTCGCAGTTCTTGCCCTTGTCCCACTGGCCGCCGCGGTTCAGCTGGAAATCGCGCTCGGAGACGTCGTTGGACACGACATACCCGGCGACGTGCGCCAGCGCCTCGTCCGCGCTTTCCAGATAGCGGGCGGTTTTCCCGATGACGACGCCGAGTTCGACCTCCCAGTCGGTGGCCGTGGAGCCGCGCGGGACGAGCACCTCGTCGAACGGTCCGACCATCACGTCGGGGGCCTTCATGAACAGCACTGGTTCGGCCGGAACCGCCGCGCCGGTTTCCTCGGCGTGGCGGCGGTAGTTCATGCCGATGCAGACGATCTTGCCCGGCGCGGCGATCGGCGCGCCGACCCGCAGCCCGGTCCCGTCGGCGACCGGCAGTTCCCCGGCTTCGAGCGCCTGCGCGGCCTTCGCCGGCCCGTCGCCGGCGAGGAACGCGCCGTCGATGTCCGGCGTGACCCCGGAGAGGTCGTGGAGGGTGCCGTCACTGGCACGGACGAACGGACGCTCAGCCCCCGCTGCCCCGAGACGCACAAACCGCACAGACGTTCCCCTCTCTCGACACCGACTTCGCGATACATCCGATGTATAGCGCATGGACGGGCGGCAGATCTAGAGGGAAGCTGGATTTGCCGTGTAAATTGATCCGATCACCGGGCTGTCGGGCGGATAACGGACACTCGTTCTGGCGGGGTGGTCCCGCCACGACGAGGGAGACGGTGCGGCGCGAATGGGACCAGGAGAGGCGACCGGGCGGGATCCCGGCGAGGCGGACGGGCCGGCCGGCGAGAGCGGTTTGTGTGCCGCTGAACGGGAAAAGCCGCCTGCGGACGACCTGCCGCGGCGGTCGGCGGCTGCCGATCGCTCCGCGCCGGATCATTCGACGGCCGATCACTCCGCCACCCTCCCCGAGCACCCCGGCCAGGGCAAGATCCGACGTCTCCTCGTTCTCGGCGGCCTCTCCGCCTTCGGCCCGCTCTCCATCGACATGTACCTGCCCGCCCTCCCCCGGATGGCGGGCGATTTCCAGGCCTCCGACACCACCGTCCAGCTGACGCTGACCGCGTTCGTCATCGGACTGGCGGTCGGGCAGATCGTCGCCGGGCCGCTGTCGGATTCCTTCGGGCGGCGACGGCCGTTGCTGATCGGGCTGGGGCTGTACATCGCCGGGTCGGTAGCCGCGGCGGTGAGTCCAGGCGTGGAGCTGTTGATCGCCGCGCGGAGTGTCCAGGCGCTCGGCGCGGCAGCCGGGATCGTGATCGCCCGCGCGGCCGTCCGCGACCTCTACACCGGCAAAGCGATGACGAAGTTCTTCTCGCTCCTGCTTCTCGTCAACGGCCTCGCGCCGATCCTCGCTCCAGTGCTCGGCGGGCAGTTGCTCACGTTCACGTCCTGGCGCGGCGTATTCGTCGTCCTCACCGCGTTCGGCGCGCTGCTGCTCGTCGCGGTCGCGTTCGCGCTGCCGGAGCCGCTGCCGGTCGAGCGTCGGCACCCGGCGCGGCTCGGCGGAGTGCTGCGCACGTACGGACGACTGCTCGCCGACCGCACATTCCTCGGCTATGCCCTGACCGCTGGACTGAATTTCGCCGCGTTGTTCGCGTACATCTCGGGTTCGTCCTTCGCGCTGCAGGACGTCTATCGCCTGAGCCCGCAGGAATACAGCATCGTTTTCGGGCTGAACGGGGTCGGCATCGTGCTCGCCGGGCAGCTCAACGGGTGGCTGGTCGGCCGGTTCCCCGAACGGACGCTGCTGCGCGCGGGGCTCGCTGTGTCGACGCTTTCCGGGCTCGTGACATTGGCTGCCGCGCTCCTGCGCCTGCCGCTGCCAGCGTTGCTGATTCCGTTGCTGTTCATGGTTTCCTGCATCGGGATCATCAGCCCGAATGCCAGTTCGCTCGCACTCGCCGGGCACGCGCGCACGGCGGGGTCGGCGTCGGCGCTGCTGGGTGTGCTGCAGTTCGCGATCGGCGGGATCGCGACCCCGCTGGTCGGGCTCGGCGGTTCCGGCACGGCGGTTCCGATGACTGCCACGATGGCCGGGTTCGGGGTGCTCGCTTTGCTGTCGTTCGCGACGCTGGCGGTCAGCCCAAATCGGCGAGATTCCCGCTCCGCAGCTGGTCGGCGGTGACCGCGATCCGTTCGTCGACCAGCTTCTCCAGCGCGTCGCCGTCGTCCCACTGGTTGACGTTCATCGCGGCCGAAACCTCTCCGCCCGGGGTCACCCAGAACGCGGTGAAGTCGTAGGCGTCGAGGTCTCCGCGCACCACGACGCGGTCCCGGTCCAGGTCAGGCAGGCCGCGGTACTCGCAGCCGATCGCCGGGCCGCCGCGGTCCGGGTCGTATTGGTCGGAGAAGAAGTACGGGCTGTTCAGGTACGGCTCGTGCTCGCCGAAGAGGTTGCCAGCCACGTGCTCGCCCTGCGTACGCGCTGTCGCCCAATGCTCGACTCGTACGCGGCGGCCGTAGCGCGGATGGAACTCCGAAGCGATGTCGCCGATCGCGTAGACGTCCGGTGCCGCTGTACGCAAACCGGCATCGACGTCGACGCCGCCGTCGTCTGCCAGCTCCAGGCCAGCGGCGTGCGCCAACTCGATGCGAGGGACCGCACCGACCGCGATGAGGACAACGTCGGCGTACAGCTCTTCGCCGTTGGACAGTCGGACACCGGTCGCTGCGGTGTCACCGGTGATCGCAGCGACGCCTTCGCCGAGACGCCACTGCACGACGTGTTCTTCGTGCAGACGGTAGAACGCTCGGGCAACCTCGTCTCCGAGGACGTTGGCGAGCGGCAGCTTTTCCGGAGCGACCACAGTCACCTCGGCACCGTGCGTACGCGCGGCTGCGGCGGCTTCGGTGCCGATCCAGCCTGCGCCGACGATCAGTACGCGCTTCGCCGCCTCGAAAGCCTCCCGCAGCCGCAATGCGTCGTCGAGGGTGCGAAGCGTGTAGAGGCCGGGCAGGTCGCCGCCAGGCACCTTCAACGTCCGCGGGCGCGAGCCGGTCGCTAACACCAGACGGTCGTAGCGATGCTCGCCGCCAGCGTCGTCGAGGACCAGGCGTGCGCCCAATTCGATCCGGGTCGCGGTGGTGCCGGACAGCAGCCGGATGTCGTGCTCGGCCCAGTAGCCCTCGTCGCGGACCCAGTCCGGTTCCTCCGCATTGCCGAGCAGCACGGCTTTCGACAACGGCGGCAGCTCATACGGCCGGTGCGTGTCGGCTCCGAGCAGCAGGACGTCGCCGTCGAAACCGCGTTCCCGGACTGTCGCCGCCGCAGTAGCACCGGCCAGTCCGGATCCGACGACGACGATCTTCCGAGGTTCCGACATCCGTCCTCCCGAGTGCCCGCGGCGTGCGGTGGCCGACGCTACTCCGGTATCCGGCTGGTCACATCCCGTAGAAAACCGGCCGGTAGGCAATTCGGGTGAACCGGCGTAAGCCGCCCCGGAGGGCGAGGTCACACCCCCGCACGAAGGACACGGGCACTACGTGATCGGAGGGCGAGGGTCGTGACAGCGCGGGACGACAGTGCGGTACGGAACGAGTGGACGGTCGGCTGCCGAGACCTGGCGGGCAGGCGCCGGGAGGTGACGGTGTTCGTGAGCAGCGACGACAAAGTCGTCCTGGTCGCGCCGCCGGGAGAGGCGGCCGTACTGGGGCCGCTCGAGGTCGGACGGCTGCGTGCAGCCCTGCGCGACGCCGTGGTGGCCACCGCGACGTCGGCGCGACGCACCGGAACCGACTGACAACTACCGTTCCTACTCATCAGTAGGTAGAGTCGGCACCCGCAGACCCCGAAAGGTGCCGGCCATGACCACCTACTTCGTCACGGGCGCGACGGGCTTCCTCGGGAAGCGCCTGGTCGCCCGGTTGCTCGCGCGGCGGGAGACGACCGCCGTCCACGTGCTCGTCCGCAACACCTCGCGCGATCGCCTCGCCGCGCTCGCGCGGGACTGGCCGAACGCCGAACGCCTGGTCCCCGCCGTCGGCGATCTCACCGAACCGCTGCTCGGCCTCGACCCGGCCGGCTACACCGGGATCGACGGGATCGATCACGTCGTCCACCTCGGCGCGATCTACGACTTCACCGCCGACGACGCGGCGAACCGGGCCGCGAACGTCGACGGCACCCGGAACCTGCTCGCCTTCGCCGAGGCGGCCGGCGCGGGACTGCTGCACCACGTCTCGTCCATCGCCGTCGCGGGCAATCACGCCGGCCGCTTCACCGAAGCCGACTTCGACCTCGGACAGTCCTTCAGTTCTCCTTACCACGCAACGAAGTTCGAGGCCGAGAAGCTGGTCCGCGAGCAGTCCGGCGTGCCGTTCCGCGTCTACCGGCCCTCGGCGGTCGTCGGCGATTCGCGCACCGGCGAGATGGACAAGATCGACGGTCCGTACTACTTCCTGCCCACCATCTCGCGTCTCGCCGCGTTGCCGAAACAGCTTCCGCTCGTCGCGCCTGATCTCGGTGCCACCAACCTCGTCCCGGTCGACTATGTCGTGACCGCGATGGAAAACCTCATGCACCGCGAAGCGCCTTCGGGCAGCACCTATCACCTCGCTTCGCCGCGACCGCAGAAGCTGCACGAGGTCTACAACGCCTTCGCCCGCGTTGCCGGAGCGCCGCGTGTACGCACGACAGTGCGGTCTGGCCTGCTTCGCAGCACAGCGTCCCGCCTCGCGAAGGCCGTGGACCGTCTGCCGACTGGACGTGCGACGCGGGCAGCAGTGTTGACAGAGCTGGGAATTCCGCTCGAAGTACTCCCCCACCTGAACATGGAGGTGGAGTTCGACACCGCGCGCACCACTTCGGAGCTGTATGGCAGCGGTGTCCACCTTCCCGAGCTTCGCGACTACGCCGAACCGCTGTACCGCTACTGGCGCGCACATCTCGACCCAGACCACGCTCGCCGCCCAGGGCTGAAAGGTCGCGTCGTACTCATTACCGGTGCTTCGTCTGGCATCGGGCGGGCTTCAGCGCTTGCTGTCGCGCGTCGCGGCGCGAAGGTGCTTCTCGTCGCGCGCCGGGCCGAAGAACTCGAAGACGTGCGTAGCGAGATCACCGCCGCTGGCGGCGAAGCAGCGGCGTACCCGTGCGACCTCACTGACGGCGACGCGGTCGACGGTCTCGTGAAGGCAGTCCTCGCCGACCACGGTGCGGTGGACGTCTTGGTGAACAACGCGGGACGGTCCATCCGACGCTCGGTGCAGCTGTCGACGGAACGCTTCCACGACTACGAACGCACCATGGCCATCAACTACTTCGGGCCGGTGCGGCTGATCCTCGGCCTGCTGCCGTCGATGACCGAACGCCGGTTCGGCCACGTCGTGAACGTCACCACGCAGGGCCTGCAGACCGACACCCCGCGGTTTTCCGCTTACCTGGCTTCAAAAGCGGCGCTCGAGGAGTTCAGCCTGACCGCCGGACGGGAGACACTGTCCGACGGCGTCACGTTCTCCTCGGTCCGGATGCCCTTGGTGCGCACCGACATGATCGCGCCGACCGGGTACCGCGGGCTGCCCTCGAGTTCGCCGCAACGCGCCGCGGCTCTGGTGGTGAAGGCGATCGAGCAGCGGCCGCAGATCCTCAGCCTGCCCGAGGGCCGGGCCGCGGAACTGGCCACGCTGGCGGCACCGGACCTCGCCCGGTTCGCGGCGCACCTCGTGTACCGGGTGATGCCGGAATCCGCACCGGAAGCCAAGGGGCGGCCGCGACAGCCCGCTCCGGCCGCGGTCGCGGCGACGCTCACCAGGATGTTCTGGCGGCGGAAGGTTTAGCGGCGTCGTGGGTGGGGGTTGGGGGTTGGAAACGGC
>NZ_JBSHAM010000080.1:0-37018 GCF_053611505.1 Amycolatopsis sp. NPDC054798
TTTGTGGTAAACATTTTCCATCAAGGGGCCATTCACGGACAGCAGGCGGGGTTCAGCCGGGCGCGGCCGCCAGCCGGTAGCCGGCCCCGGCGACCGTCTCGATCACCGGCGGCGATCCCAGCTTCCGCCGCAAAGTCATCACCGTGACCCGAACCGTGTTGGTGAACGGGTCGGTGTGCTCGTCCCACGCCTTTTCCAGCAACTGCTCCGCGCTCACCACCGTCCCGCCGGCCCGCATCAGCACCTCCAGCACCGCGAATTCCTTCGGCGACAACGGCAGGAACCGGCCGTCGCGGGACGCCTGGTGCCGCGGCAGGTCCAGGACCAGGCCGGCCGACTCCAGCACCGGCGGCAGCGCCGGGCGCGCACGGCGGGCCAGCGCGTGCACCCTGGCGACCAGCTCGGCGAAGACGAACGGCTTGGTGAGGTAATCGTCGGCGCCGAGGTTCAGGCCTTCGATGCGGTCGGTGACGTCCGCGGCCGAGGTGAGCATCAGGACCCGGGTCTCGCCGCCCGCGTCGACGATCGCGGCGCACACCTCGTCGCCGTGGACACTCGGCAGGTCCCGGTCCAGGACGACGACGTCGTACGCGTGCACGGCGACGCGTTCGAGGGCTTCACCGCCGTCGTAGCAGACGTCCACCGCGATGGAATAGCGGCGCAGCCCCTCGGCGATGGAATCCGCCAGGAGCGGCTCGTCCTCAACAATCAGCACCCGCATGCGATCATCATGCCCTGAACCGCGATAAAAGCGGGATAAGGATCAGGCGGGCAACCGCACCTCGACGGTCAGCCCGCCGTTCGGATTCGCCCGTGCCGACACGTCCCCGTCGTGCGCGCGGGCAACGGAACGCACGATCGACAGACCGAGTCCGGAGTGGTCCCCCGCCCCGGTGCGGTCCGGTTTCCCGCGCCGGAACGGCTCGAAGAGACCCGCGACCGCTTTCTCGTCCACAGTGGACCCGGAATTGCGCACGGCGAGCGCGGGCGTCGCGCCGATCACGACTGTCACCCAGCCGTCCGGCACGTTGTAGCTGATCGCGTTGCTCACGAGATTCAGCACGAGACGTTCGAGGAGCACGGCGTCGCCGACCACAGTTCGCGCGCGCAGCCGGGTTTCTACCGTCACCCCGGCGGCTTTCGCTTGCTCGGCCGTGAGCTTCACGACCGATCGGACCACTTTGTCCAGTCGCACCGGCGTGCGTGCACTGAGACCGCGGTCGCTGCGCGCGAGGATGAGCAGACCCTCGATCAGCCGTTCGCTGCGTTCGTTGGTCTGCAGCAGATGCGTGCCCAGTTTGGTCAGCACCGGCCCGGCATCGGGATTCTCCAACGCGACTTCGATCAGCGTGCGCTGCACGGCGAGCGGGGTGCGCAACTCATGCGAAGCGTTGGCCACGAACCGTTTCTGGCTGTCGAACGAACCGGCGAGACGGTCCAGCATGCTGTCGAAAGTGTCGGCGAGTTCCTTCAGTTCGTCGCGCGGGCCGTCGAGGTTGATCCGCTGGTCGAGCTTCCCGGCTTCGAGACGGCGGGCGGTCGAGGTGATCGTGTGCAACGGCCGCAGTGCGCGTCCGGCCATGAACCAGCCGAACAAAACGGCCAGCGCCGCGGTGGCCACCAGCGCGATCGCCGAGGCTAAGACCAAAGTGGACATTGTCGAACTGCGGTAGTCGGTGAGCACGGCGGTGGCCACTTGCTCCGCCGAGGCGAAGGGTTCGTTCAACGGCATCGCCGGGGCCGATTCGGTGTCGGCAGTGACCTGGCTGAGCCGCATCGAAGCCCCGTCGCCGAGATACTGCGCCGGTGCGGGCAGTTCGTTGCTGACGACGACGTAGGTCACCACCACCAGCACGATTCCGGCCAGCAGGAAGAACCCGCCGTACAGCGCGGTGAGCCGGGTGCGCACGGACAGCCGCAGCGGCCCCCGGCGCCCGGCGGCGCTCTTCTCGGCCAAGGGGTTCCTCCCAGGTCGTCGCTGTCGAGGAGTCTGACAGATCCGGGGATAAGGAGAGGATAAACAAGATCGCTTAACGGGCCTGTATCGCCGCGTCGGTACTACTGGGCCACCGGCGGGAACCACCCGCTCGAGCGAAGGAGAATCCCGATGCGGAAAGCACGGCTGGCGGCGGCCGGGGCGGGATTGGCGCTGGCGCTGCTCACCGGGTGCTCGTCCGGGGACACCGCGCCGCAGGTGCCGTCGATCTCCAGTCCGAAAGCGAGCCAAGGCCAGGACGCCGCCGCCGGGAAAGCCGATCCCGCGGCCGACCGGGACGCGATGCGCAATTACGCGAAATGCATGCGCGAACACGGCGTCGACACCCCGGACCCCGGCGAGAACGAAGCCCCGTCCGTCAGCTTCTCCAACGATCCCAAGACCATGACGGCGCTCGACGCCTGCAAGAAGCTGCTGCCGGGCGGCGGAGTGCCGAAGAAGCTGACTCCCGAGGAGCTGGACAAGGCGCGCAAGGACGCCAAATGCATGCGGGAGCACGGCGTCGACATGCCGGACCCCGACGCGAACGGTGGCGCGCAAGCACTGCCGATGCAGGACGACGGGACCAAATTCGAGGAAGCGCTCAAGGCGTGCGGAATGGGAATGGCCGGAAAGTGACCAGGAAACGAGCGCGCTGGTTCATCGCCGCGGGAGCGACTGTCGTCGTGGTCGGCACGACCTCGGCGGTCGTGCTGACGCAGGTCGCCTCCGGTGGCGAACCGGCCGCGGCGGCCAAACCGGTGGCGACCGCCGAAGTGACCAAATCGGACCTGAAGGAAGAGGAGAACGCGACCGGGAAACTCGGCTATGGCAAGGAATCCACGTTGAGCGGGAAGAAGAACGGCACGGTGACCTGGCTTCCCGGACGAGGCGACGTGCTCGGCCGAGGAAAGACGGCGTACACAGTGGACGCTAAGCCGGTGCCGCTGTTCTACGGAACTCTGCCGTTCTACCGCGTACTGAACGACGGCGTGGACAAGGGCCCGGACGTCAAGGAGCTTGAGGAGAACCTTAAAGCGTTGGGATACAGCGGTTTCGGCATTCCGGACGAGAAGTTCACCTCAGCGACCGCTGCCGCGCTCAAACGGTGGCAGAAGTCGCTCGGCCTTGAACAGACCGGGTCGTTCGATCCGGCCGACGTCCTGCTGGCCCCCGGCGAGATCCGGGTTTCGGCGGTGACCGGGCAGCTCGGCGGGCCCGGCGCGGGCGAGGTCTTCAAGTACACCGGCACCGCCCGCGTCGTGGAGGCCGAACTGGACGCGACCAAGCAGAGCGTCGCGGTCAAGGGAGCGAAGGCGTCCGTCTCGCTGAACGGCCGCACGCTGACCGGCACGGTCACCGACGTGAGCAACACCGCCGCGGAAGACAAGGAAACCGGCAAGGCCAAGGTCGCCCTCCAGATCCGGATGGACGACTCGGCGGCCACCGGCGACGTCATCGACGTCCCGGTCTCCGTGCGGTTCACCAAGGAGGTCCACCAGGACGTGCTGGTGGTGCCGGTCGGTGCGCTGGTCGCGCTCGCCGAAGGCGGGTACGCGGTCGAGGTCGACGAGCAGGGCAAGCGGCGGCTGGTCGGCGTCGAGACCGGGTTGTTCTCTGGCGGCCAGGTCGAGGTCAAGGCCGCCGGTCTGCACGCGGGCCAAAAGGTGGTGACCACGTCGTGATCCCCGTCCTGGCCGCGTATCGGGTGTCGCGCACCTACGGCGGGAACGTGCCCGCGCTGCGGAAGGTTTCGCTGTCCTTTTCGGACGGTGAGATGGCCGCGATCGTCGGGCCGTCCGGTTCCGGCAAATCCACGCTGCTGCAACTGATGGGCACGCTCGACCGGCCGACCGAGGGCCGGATCGAGATCCGCGGACACAACGTCGCACAGCTGTCCGACCGCAAACTCGCCGCACTGCGCTCGCGGTGGATCGGGTTCGTATTCCAGCAGTTCTTCCTCGACGAAGGCGAAACGGCGGCCGACAACGTGTGCGGCGGCCTGCTCTACAGCGGGGTGCCGAAGCGGAAACGGCGGACGCGGGCGTTGGAAGCGCTCGACCGGGTCGGGCTGGGACATCGCGCCGGACATCTGCCGGGCGAACTGTCCGGCGGCGAACGGCAGCGGGTCGCGATCGCGCGGGCGGTCGTGAACACGCCGCCGATCCTGCTCGCGGACGAACCCACCGGAAACCTCGACACCGGCAACGGCGCGGCGGTGCTGTCCTTGCTCGCGGAACTCAACGCCGCCGGGACCACGGTCGTGCTCATCACGCACGACCGGGAGATCGCGGCCGGAATGCCGCGCCGGATCGAGATCCTCGACGGGGAACTGCGGCTCGACACCGGAGCGGCCGACCTCACGGGAGCACCGCAATGATCGCGCCGCCGAGCCCGAACCGGCTCAGCCCCGCCGACCTGCTTTCCCTCGGCGCGCACGGAATGCGCACCCGTCCGCTGCGCGCGATGCTGTCCGCCCTCGGCATCGCGATCGGTGTCGCGGCCATGGTCGCCGTGCTCGCCATCCCGGCCTCCGCGGACCAGGCGCTGCAAGACAAACTCGCCGCGATGGGCACCAACCTGCTGCGCGCCGAAGCCGGGCAGACCCTATTGGGCGGCTCGGCGAAACTGCCGGATTCGGCGGTCCCGATGGTGCGGCGGATCGCGCCGGTCGAGGGCGCGGCGGAGGTCGGCAAGGTCAGCGCCAAGGTGTATCGCAACGACCGGGTCGGCAAGGCCGATTCGGCGGGCGTCTCGGTGTTCGCCGCGCGGCCGGATCTGCTGCCGCTGCTCGGCGGGAAGGTGCGGACGGGAACGTTCCTCGGCCCGGCGAACCAGCGGTTCCCGGCGGTCGTGCTCGGCTCGGAAGCGGCGGCGCGGCTGGGGATCGACCACCTCGACCCGGCGCGGCCGCCGCAGATCCTGATCGGCTCGTCCTGGTTCAGCGTCGTCGGGATTCTCGCCTCGATGCCGCTCGCGCCGGAGGTGGAGCGTTCAGTGCTGATCGGCTGGGACGTAGCCAAGCAGGTCTTCGGCTTCGACGGCCACCCGAGCACGGTGTACCTCCGCGCGCGGGAGTCGCAGGTCAACGCGGTCCGTTCGGTGCTCGCCGCGACGATCAACCCGGCCGCGCCGAACGAGGTGGCCGTCGACCGGCCGTCCGACGCGCTCGCCGCGCAGCAGCTGACGAAGAACACCTACGGCGCGTTGTTCCTCGGCCTCGGCGGGGTGGCGCTGCTGGTCGGCGGCGTCGGCGTGGCGAACACGATGGTGATCTCGGTGCTGGAGCGCCGGCGGGAGATCGGGCTGCGCCGCGCGCTCGGTGCGACGCGAGGCCAAGTCCGCGGGCAGTTCCTCGCCGAATCGGTGCTGTTGTCCGGCTTGGGCGGCCTCACCGGAGTAGTGCTCGGGATCGGCGCGACCGCGGGCTACGCGCTCAGCCAGGGCTGGCCGGCGGTGCTGCCGCCGGCCGCGCTGGTCGGCGGGGTGGCGGTTTCGGCCGCGGTCGGGGCGATCGCCGGGGCGTATCCGGCGATGCGGGCCGCCCGCCTTCCCCCGGCACAAGCGCTGGCCTGAACGTCCGCCGGCCGGGTCGCGTGAACGCCACCCGGTCGTGCGGGCAATAACCAACACTGGACTCCCGTCTAGTGCTATGGTTCAACTACGGTTACATGTACTAACTTTCGATTGAGTTCCTAATCAACTCCGACTGCCGGGGGTACCGCAGGCACTACCGCGGTCCGGCAGCGCAGGGGATCGAATCCGCGCGCCGGACCACGGATCCTCGGCTGGCGGAGAACGCGGCGCCGCCGCCGGGAACGACTGGTCTGTGAGCTGACATGAGCGCATTGCCCGAACGAGTAGCGATCATCGCCAACGACCCGATCAGCGGCGAGGGCGCCGCCGCCTACCTGCGCGGCGCGCCCCGCTACGCGGTGATGGGCGCCGCCGAGGTCCCGCGCGCGGACGTCCTGCTCGTGATCGTGCCGGAGGTCCGCGAGAAAACCCTGCTCGACCTGGCCCGGATCCGCCGGTCGGCGCTCGTGCCGGAGGTGCGCTCCGTGCTGGTCGCCGACCGGATCGACCAGACCGAGCTGAGCAGGCTCGGCGGATTCGGCCTGTCCGCGGTGCTGTACCGCGGCTCCGCGACGCGCGAGAAGATCCTGGACGCACTGGCCGCCCGGGTCCCGAAGGCCGAACCCGAGGAGGACCGCGCGACCCGGCTGGCGGACGAGTTCCGCGTCAGCGAGGGCGAGGCCCGCTATCCGCGGGGTTTCCTCGACCGGCACCGGCTGCAGACCCGCGAGGTGGAGATCCTCGGCCTGCTCGCGGACGGCCTCGGCACGGTCGAAATCGCCGACCGGATGGCGTATTCGGAGCGGACGATCAAGAACATCATCAGCACGCTGCTGGTGCGGTTCGATCTGCGCAACCGCTCGCACGCGGTCGCGTACGCGCTGCGGACCGGCATCATCTGAACGAGCTCAGATCGCGCCGTTCCGGAGCGCGTAGGCCACCGCGTGCGTCCGGTTGCGCAGGTCCAGCCGCTGCGACAGATCGTGGATGACCTTCTTCACCGCGCGTTCGGAGAAGTTGATCTTCTCCGCCGTCTCCGCGGTGCCGAGGCCGTCGGCCAGCAGCCGCAGCACCTCGATTTCCCGCTGGGTCAGGCCGGAACTGTGCGTCGGGCGCGGCTCCATCGGACGACGGCAATGGCTGAGCAGCGTCCCCAGCGCCGCCGGGGGCAGGATCCCGCCGCCGCGAGAAGCGGTCAGCACCGCGGCGGCCAGCTGCTCGCTCGACGTGCGCTCGCGGTTCAGCAGGGCGACCACGTTGCACTCCACCGCCGTCAGCACCGCCGCGCCCGAGGCCTCCTCGTCGACGAGCAGGACCACCGGAGCGTCCACAGTGGCCTTGAGCCCGCGCAACGTCGCCGTCGCCTCCACCGACAGCAGCTCGGCCGCGACGATGAGCACGTCGACCTCGTCGGCGACCACGGAGAACTCCGGCCTGGCCTGCAGCCAGCTCCGGATTCCGCTGTCGGTAAGGGGATCCGAGGCGTGAATCAGCACCCGGACCGCTTCCTCGTGCACCGCCGCCCCGTTCATCCCGCTCCCCCTCCTCCGGAGTTGCCGAACCTAAGGCCCCGGCGGGACGACCGGCGATCCCGCGCGGGGTAAAGACCAGGTACAGCCAGCTGTACCGCCCATGGTCCCGCGATACTGGAGCGGACGAAAGGACGCCGATGGCACGGACGGGACGCCGCCCCGGGCAGACCGAAACGCGGGAGGCCATTCTCACCGCCGCGCGGGACCTGTTCGGGCGGCACGGGTACGAGGGCGCGACGATCCGCGCGATCGCCGCCGAGGCGGGCGTGAATCCCGCGCTCGTGCACCATTTCTTCGGCAGCAAGGACCAGGTCTTCGCGACCGCGCTGCACCTTCCGGCCGACCCCGGCGTCGTGGTCGCCGCGATCCTCGACGGCCCGCGGCCAGAGGTAGGCGAACGGCTCGTGCGGCTGTTCCTGACGCTCTGGGAAACCCCGCAGTCGCGCGACGCGTTCTTCGGCCTGCTGCGTTCGGTGTCGACCACCGAACAGGCCGCGGACATGCTGCGCGGCTTCATCCAGGGCGCGCTGCTGGACAAGATCGCCGACGCCCTCGACCTCCCGCCCCTGCGCGTCACCGGCATCGCCGCCCAGCTCGTCGGACTCGCCATGGTCCGCTACGTCGTCCAGGTCGAACCCCTCGCCGGGGCCAGCCACGACGAGGTCCTCGCGCTGATCGCTCCCGCCGTGCAGCAATACGTCGACCGGCCCTAGGTTCCGCCCGCCCCAATGTGGCATTGGGTGCTCCATCCATGCCCCCGCCACCGCCCTCAACGGAGGCACTACGCGCCGCTGGCTCATTCAATGCACCGAACGCCACATTGGGTGCGTCGCATGCACCCAATGCCACATTGGGGCGCTTCCCGGCCACGCACCCAACTCCGCCTCCGAGCGATGCCGGCCCGTGCTTGACAGGGAAATTCCGCACGCGCAGAATTAAACGCATGACTAATTCCGCAGTGGTCATCGACGACCTGCGGGTCGTCCGCGGTGGCCGGGAAGTGCTGCGCGACGTGAGTTTCCGCGTCGAGCCCGGTTCGGTGACCGGACTGCTCGGGCCGAGCGGCTGCGGGAAAACCACGCTGATGCGCGCGGTCGTCGGCGTGCAGATCACGCACGGCGGCACGGTCACGGTGCTCGGCGAACCGGCCGGAAGCCGTCGGCTGCGCAAGCGGATCGGGTACGCCACCCAGGCGCCGGCGGTCTACGCCGACCTCACCGTCACCGAATCCCTGCGCTACTTCGCCTCCGTGCTGGGCGCGCCGCCGGAGTCGGTGGCTGACGCGATCGAGCAGGTAGGCCTCGGTTCGCACGCCCACTCGCTGGTCGGCAAGCTTTCCGGCGGCCAGTGCAGCCGGGCCAGCCTCGCCGTCGCACTGCTCGGCCACCCCGAGCTGCTCGTACTCGACGAGCCGACCGTCGGCCTCGATCCGTTGCTGCGCGAGCATTTGTGGAACGTTTTCCACCGCCTCGCCGCGGACGGCACCGCGCTTCTGGTGTCCAGCCACGTCATGGACGAAGCCGCCCGCTGCACCCGCTTGCTGCTGATGAGCGACGGCGCGCTGCTTGCCGACGATTCGCCGGACGCCCTGCGCGCGGCCACCGGCGAACAGGACCTCGAACGCGCGTTCCTGCATTTGGTGAAGGCCCAGCGATGACTGTCTCGATCACCCTCGCCACCACCCGCCGCATCCTCGCCCAGCTGCGGCACGATCCGCGCACCGTCGTGATGCTCGTGCTCGTGCCGACGCTGCTGATGGTGTTGCTGCGCTTCGTCTTCAACTCGGCCGTCGTGTTCAGCCGCATCGCGCCCGCGCTGCTCGGCGTGTTCCCGTTCGTGATCATGTTCCTGATCGCCTCGATCACCACCCTGCGCGAACGCACCGCCGGCACCCTGGAACGGCTGATGACGATGCCGCTCGGGAAATTCGACCTGCTCGCCGGGTACGCGCTGGCGTTCGGTCTGGTCGCGGTGCTGCAGGTGGCGGTCGCGACGGCGGTGAGCCTGTGGTGGCTCGGGCTGTCGGTGGCCGGTTCGGTGTGGTCGCTGCTGCTGATCACCGCGCTCGACGCGTTGCTGGGCATGGCGCTGGGCCTGTTCGTCAGCGCGTTCGCGACGAGCGAGTTCCAGGCCGTGCAGTTCATGCCGCTGTTCGTGCTGCCGCAAACGTTGCTGTGCGGGCTTTTCCAGCCGCGCGACGAGATGGGCTGGGTGCTGCACTGGCTGTCGGACGTGATGCCGCTGTCCTACGCCGTCGAAGCACTGACACAGGTGACGCACAGTTCGGAGTGGACGATGACGTTGACCCGCAACATTCTCATCGTGCTGGGATGCGCAGTGCTGGCGCTGGGTCTCGGGGCGGCGACGCTGCGTCGTCGTACGCCTTAGAGACGGCTCGCCGCTGCCTCGTAAGCCGCGCGGTTGCGGTTGAGCCATTTCGCGAAGTACTGGTCTGACTGGGCGTAGACGTATCCCGGCGGGACGAACAAAACGGCGAAGACCACGAACGTCCCGAGCCCGATGATCGCCAGCTTCAGCACGGCGTCCGGCGGGTTGCCAGCCATAAAGGACAGTCCACATACGACTGCGGCGAGGAGGCCCATTCCCGCTGCGGCAAAGAAAGCCCCGCGCACGTTCCCCGGGGTACGCCCAGCGGGCGGGTGCGAACCCGGGTTCAACGCACGTTCGATCGCGGGCCTGCTGCGCCAGACCAGCGTTCCCCCGAGCCACAGGACCGCGAAGAGGACTCCGCCGCCTGCCAGGCTGAACCCTCCCGCGGCGGAACGGGCCAGCACTCCGACCAGGACCCCGCTGACGCCGAACAGCCCGGCGAGACTCGCCGTCATCACCCGGTAAACGCGCCGCGTAGTGACGATCGCCTGCAGCCGCGCGGTGTAGTCGCGCAACCGTTGCTCGGGAGTGTCCGCGACCGCACGGACCTCATACCCGCTCACGGTTTCCGGACGAAACCAGCCGCGCGGAGCCGGTCGGTCTCGCGGATGTCGATGCTCGTCCGCACCCCGTTGCCCACGGTGGTGTCGCCGTTCAGCACACCGAGCGCGATGATCACGAAGCCGAGCGTGCGGATCAGCATCGCCCACCCCGCCTTGCCGAGCCCGATCCGGCCGCCGTCGCTGAGCCGGACCAGCCGGATCCCGTTCAACAGCGCGCCGAGGCCGCGTCCGTTGCCGTAGAACCAGCCGTACAGCAGCGGCACCACGATCAGCCCCGCCACCCCGAGCACGCTCGCCCCGACCGCGGCGTCGAAGGCGTTCGATTTGAAGTAGTACGCCACCGCTGCGGCCGCCGACAGCCCGGTGACCAGCAGGAAGTCGACCAGCCACGCCCAGATCGTGGAAGCGGTGCGCGCCTCGACGTACAGCTCGCCGTTGTCGAACGCACGAATCCGCGCAGCCGCGCCCTTGCCGAGGACGGGTTCCGCCTGCGCGCGGAGGCGGGCCATGGCGTCTTGGTCAGTCTTCACGCAACTCTCGACGCCGCGCGCGGGCCACAGGTTCCCCTGGCGGGCGCACCTCACCCGCGGCTCAGGCGAAGCTGTAATCCTCCAGCGGGAACCGCGCCGCCTCCCGGTGCGCGCTGATCGTCGACGTCGGCCGCAGCAGGGTCGCCTCGCCGTGCTGGTTGAAGTAGTAGCTGTTGGCCGTCGCGCACTGCCCGAGCGCGAACACCGAGTGCCCGACCTTGTGCTTCATCCGGCCGAGGAATTCGTCGTTCGCCCGCTGGGTCACCTCGAACACGCCCGAACCGCGGGCGCGCATGCCCTTGAACAGCCGGTCGAGATGCTTCATCTGGCATTCGATGGTCGTGAAATACGACAGCCCGCTGTAGGAATACGGGCTGTTGAGCGAAACCAGGTTCGGGAACCCGGGGACGGTCACGCCCTCGTACGCCTGGAACCGGTTGTCCCGCCACCACTTCCCGAGGTTCTTGCCGTCGCGGCCGATGATCTCGATCGCCGGGAAGTTCGTGTCCCACAGGTTGAAGCCGGTGGCCAGCACGAGCGTGTCGATCTCGGTGCGCTTGCCGTCCGCGGTGACGATCCCGGTTTCGTCGATCCGCTCGATGCTGGTCGTTTCGAGGTGCACGTGCGGGCGGGTGAAGGCCGGGAAGTAGTCGTTGGAGAAGGTCGGCCGTTTGCAGCCGAAGGAGTAGTCCGGGGTGAGCTTGCGGCGCAGTTCGGGGTCGCGGACCTGGCGGTAGAGATGCGCGCGGCACCAGCGTTCGGCGATCCGGTTGGCTCCGCGGAACTGCCGGTACTGCACGACGCCGGAGATCATCATCAGCTCCAGCACCGAACTGCCCGCGAGCCGCACCGCGCGCTGCACCAGCGGCAGCCGCGCGAACGCCTGCTGCAGCGCCTTCGGCACGGCGTAGTCCGGCTTCGGGCTGACCCAGATCGGCGTGCGCTGGTAGACGGTCAGCTCGGCGGCGACCTTGGCGATCTCCGGGATGAGCTGGACGGCCGTCGCGCCGGTGCCGATCACCGCGGCGCGCTTGCCGGCGAGGTCGTAGCTGTCGTCCCACGCGGTGGTGTGGATGACCTTGCCGGCGAACCGGTCGATGCCCTCGATGTCCGGCATCTTCGGCTGCGAGAGGAACCCGGTGGCGGTGAGCAGGTATTTCGCGGTGACCGTCTCGCCGCCTTCGATGCTGACCCGCCAGCAGGAGCCCTCCCAGGTCGCGCCGGTCACCACCGTGCCGAAACGCATCGAGGCGCGCAGGCCGTACTTGTCCGCGACGTGCTCGGCGTACTTCTTCAGCTCCGCCCCCGGCGCGAACAGCCGCGACCAGTACGGATTGGGTTCGAACGAGTAGGAGTAGGTGGACGACGGGATGTCGACGGCCAGCCCCGGGTACCGGTTCACGTGCCAGGTCCCGCCGAGATCGTCCTCGCGGTCGAGAATCAGCAGGTCGCGGTAGCCGAGGCGGCGGAGCTGGATGGCCGCTCCCATGCCGCCGAAACCCGCGCCGACGATGACGGCGTCGTACTGCGCGTCCATGTCCGACCTCTCGTCCGGAACTACTTGTCAGTAACGGAACGGTATGTCACTTCAGCGAGCTTGGCAATACACTGCACTGCGTGACAGCCGAGTCCCAGGAGAGCGCCCGCACCACCCGCGCCGAGCGCAAGAAGCAGGAACTGCGCCGCGAGATCATCGACGCGGCGTTCGACTGCTTCGCCGACCTCGGCTACCACGCCACCGGCATCTCCGACATCGCCGCGAAGCTCGGCATCGGGCACGGCACCTTCTACCGCTACTTCCAGAACAAACGCGACATCGTCGACCACGTCATCGACGACCTGGTCGCCCGCATCGTCACCGCGCTCACCGCGGAGAACGCGCCGGACGCGGTGTCCACTTTGGACGCCTACCGCGAGCAGACCGCCCGGATCGGCGACGCGCTGGCGCAGATCTTCGGCGAGGACCCGCGTGTCCCGCGGCTGCTGCTGTTCGAAGCCGCCGGCATCGACAAAGCGATGGCCGCGCGGGTGCTGGACTTCTTCGAACTGGCCACCGAGCTGACCGCGGCGTATCTGTCCCACGGCGTGGAACTCGGGTACCTGCGCGCGGATCTCGACATTGAGAACAGCGCGCGGGCGATCAACGGCATGATCCTGGCGTCGGCGATCGCCTCGCTGCGCAACCCGGATCCCGGCGAACAGCGCCGGCTGAGCGAGGCTGTGCGGCGGATGATGTACGACGGGATCGCTAGGCGAGACTGATGCCGGCCAGCTTGTCGGGGTTGCGCACGAAGCACAACGTCGACACGCCCTCCGCGCCGGCCCGCACGGTGACCGTCATCGTCGCCTTGCCGTCCTGCAGGAAAACCGCCCCAGCGCTGCCGTTGATGATCGCGGGCACGATGGTCACCTCTTCCATGGTGGAGATTCCCACGAGGAACTGCGCGATCCGGTCCGGGCCGAACAACGGTTTGCGGGCGGCCAGCACCTTGCCGCCGCCGTCGGAGTACAGGACCGCGTCCGGTGCGATCAGTGCGGCGACCTTGTCGATTTCGCCGGACAGCACTGCCTCGGCGAGCTTCGCCAGCGCCTCGGCGTCGCGATTTCCCTGATCCGGCAAGGAATCGCCGATCGCCGAGGTCACCGCTCGTTGCGCGCGCGAGACGAGCTGGCGGGCCGCCGCGGGTGTCGTCTCCAGCACCTCGGCGACGGAGGGGTAGTCGACGTCCAGCACCTTGCGCAGGACATACGCCGCCGCCTGCTCCGGAGTCAGCGTGCTCAGCACGAAGTCGAGAGCCTGACCCAAACCGTCGCGATGCAGCACCTCCCACTCCGGAGAATCCCCCTCCACCACCGGCTCCGGCAGCCAGGGGCCGGGATAGTTCTCGCGCCGGCGACGCTGCGCGCGGACCGCGTTGAGCGCCAGCCGCGACACCATCACCGACAGGAACGCGTGCGGGGCGCGGACCGTGTCGAGATCCACCCGGGACCAGGTCTCCCACGCGTCCTGCACGACGTCCTCCGCGTCGTACCGCGAACCGGTGATGTGGAAGGCTGCGGCGAGCATCGTCGACCGATGCGCGGTGAAGACGTCGCCGTGATCCATGACGGTCAAGTCTAAGCACCTGCCGGCCACGAGTAGCGACCCGCGCGATCCCGTTCCTGTGTCAGCCATCGCACAGTCATCCGGCAGATCGTCTCCTTGACGAGCCCGCCTGCCCGGCCGTCGATCGCGAGCGCGCGCTCGGTGTCGTCCGAGTGCAGGAACTGGACGCGCCCGCGCCCGCTGCCGAGATCCGTGCACTGGAGCACGTAACCCATCCGGAACGCCTTCCCGGCGCGCCCTTGGCGGCGCTCGGTGATGACATCGGCGGCGTGCGCGCCCATCGGCAACGCCGTCGCGCACGCGGCGCGGAAGGAGCTGTGCACGGCGTCGCCCGCGCCGAGAATGTTCGGGTGGCCCGGCACGGTCAGCTGCTCGTCCACCAGCAACCGGCCGATTTCGTCGACCGGCAGCCCCGAATCGGCCGCGAGACTCGGCACGGTGAACCCGGTGGTGTCCACCACAAGCCCCTCGATCTCGGCCGGATCGACGCGGCGGCCGATCTCGATCTCGACGCCTTGTTTGGCGAGAAACCGCAGGTGCGCCTCGATCGCGCGGCGGTCCGGGGCAGTGCTGACCAGCTTGACCGCGCGCCCGGCCTCGCGGAGCGCCCCGGCCAATTCGACCCCGGTCAGGCCCGCGCCGACGATGGTGACCGGAGCGTCCGGTGCCTCGGCGAGGGCGGCGCGGAGCCTTTCGGTCTCCTGCTCGGAAACGATCCGGTAGGTGCCGTTTTCGGCGCTGGCCCCGGAGCCGACCGCGTAGAGCAGGGTGTCGTAGGGCAGGTTTTCGCCCGAGGCGAGCTGGACCTTGTCGTCGCCGATCTCCGTCGCGGTGTCGTGGACGACCTCGACGGCGGGGTTCAGCACGGTTTCCAGGGCGAGCCGGGCGTCTTTCCGGAGACCGGGTGCCACCCGATGCAGCCGGATCCGCTCGACGAACCACGGATTCGGCGTGACCAGCACCACTTCCTCGCCGCGCCCCGCGAGCCGGTTCGCTGCCATCACCCCGGCGTAGCCACCGCCGAGCACTGTCGTCGTCATGCTGTCCTCCTCCGCTTTGGGGGTCTTTCAGCGGATGGACACCGGCCGCTCGAAATCTGTGACAGCTCAGATCCGGCGAGACAGATAGGTGCTGTTCGGGTCGTCCCGGTAGCTGCCGAACGGTGGGCAGGGAGTGAAACCCGCTCGCGCGTAGAGGGCGCGGGCCGGGGCGAAGAAGGGCATGCTGCCGGTCTCCAGCGAGATGCGTTCGATGCCGCGGTCTTTGGCGTCCTGGAGCAGGTGGTCCAGGAGCTTGCGGGCGATGCCTTGCCCGCGTCGGGCGGGGTCGGTGCGCATGCTTTTCAGTTCCTCGTGCCGTGGTTCCAGCGCTGCCAAGGCCGCGGTGCCGACGATGCGCTGGCCGCTCTGGACGGTCCAGAGCCGGACGCCGGGACGCTGGAGTGCGGCCAAATCGAGGGCGTGCCGGCTCTCGGCGGGGGCGGTCGGGGCTAAGTCGTCCAGGTGGGCCTGCAGGAACGTCTGGAGTTGCGGGTCCGCGAAGTCGGCTCGGTCGATCAGTAGAGGCATGCGGCCAGGTTGCCCTGCGGATGTTTCACGGTTGTTGCCTCGGGCGTTGAACGCTCCCCAATGTGGCGTTGGGTGCATGCGACGCACCCAATGTGGCATTGGGGCGGCGTGACATAGATGTCCGTGAGGGCCACCTTGAGGGAATCAGATTCCCTCAAGGTGGCCCTCACGGACGTTGGCGGCGTGGCCGACCGGGCACCGCACCCGCCTACTGAGAAAACCCCATTGGGGCAGGGAACGACCTAAAGCGCCAACCTCGGCCAGGAAGCCGTGTCCCGCAACAACTGCCGGTCGTGCGTGGCCACCACCACCGCGGCAGGAGTCGACTCCAGTGCAGCGGTCAGCTCGTCCACCAACGTCGCGGACAGGTGGTTCGTCGGCTCGTCCAGCAGCAGCACCTGCGGACGCGCGGCCAGCACCAGCGCCAGATCCAACCGCCGCCGAGCCCCGGTCGACAGTTCGGCGATCGGACGGTGGCGGTCGTACCCGCTGAGCAAACCGGCGTCCGCTGAACCCGGGAACCGTTGCTCGAGCAGTTCGGCGGCGGTGCGCCGGGCGGGCAGGTCGGATTCCTGGCCCAGCCAGCCGATCCGCACCGACCGGGCCCGGGTGACCGCGCCCGACGTCGGCTCCAGCGCCCCGGCCAGAACCGCCAGCAGCGTCGATTTCCCCGCCCCGTTCCGGCCGGTGACGACGAGCCGGTCCGCGCCGCCGAGGGTCAGGTCGACCGGCTGGTCCAGCCGTCCGGCGACGCTCACCCCGGCGGCCCGCAGCGCGACTGTTCCTTGGTGCTGCGGCAGTTCCGGCAGGACGAACCGCGCCGGCGGCGGCGGAACGGCCACCACGTGCGCGCTCAGTTCCTCCTGCCGCCGGTGGACGGCTCGGACCAGCCCGGGCGCACGGGTCGCGCGGGTGTGCTTGCCGTGGCCCTTTTCCGGACGCCAGTTGTCCCGCAATCGGTTCTGGGCAGCGGAAAGGTCGTCCGCCAGTCGCTGCCGTTCGGCGAGTTGTTCAGCGTGCAGTGCCTCCCACCGGGCCCGTTCGGCTTGCCGGGCGTCGACGTACGCCGCATAGCCACCGCCGTAGCCGCGCGGGCGGCCGTCGCTCGACGGGTCGAGGTCGAGCACGGTCGTAGCGACGTCGGCGAGCAAGGCGCGATCGTGGCTCACCAGCACGACTACGCCTGAGTACGCGCGCAGCCGCTCGGTGAGGTGCGCGAGGCCGGACGCGTCGAGGTGGTTGGTCGGTTCGTCCAGCAGCAGCACGGAATGCCCGGCGCCGAGCAGGCACGCCAGCCGGACCCGGTGCCGCTGCCCGACTGACAGCGTCCCCAGTGGACGGCTTCGGTCGTCAACCGCGTTCAGCGCGGCCAGCGAGACCTCGACCCGCCGGTCCGCGTCCCACGCGTCGAGGGCTTCGGCGTCCGAGAGCGCGGCGGCGAAGGCGTCTTCCGCACCGGGCTGTCCTTCGGCAAGCGCGGTTGTCGCGGCTTCCAAGCTGGCCAACGCGGTCCGTACCGCTGCCAGTTCGAGATCGATCAGATCGCCGACGGTTTCCTGTTCTGTCAAGGGAATCTGCTGATCGGCGACCCCGATCGTGCCCGCGCGGCGGACCTCGCCGCGGTCGACCGGCTGGGTCCCGGCCAGCACTTTCAGCAGGGTGGTCTTGCCGCGGCCGTTCTCGCCGACAATGGCGACCCGGTCGCCGGCCGCCGCGACCAGATCGACCCCGGCGAGCACTGGACGACCGCCGAAGGTGACGTGGACGTCGGACAGCCGAACGTGCGCCGTGCGCACGAGCGCAGGCGAAAGCGGAGATGTCATGAGGGAACTGCCTCCGGAGAAATGTGATGAACAGCAAGGACGAGGGCCGGTGCCGCGAACGCGCGCGGTACCGGTGGAGGCGGTACTCCCTCAGAGGTAGAGCTGGTGCTGTATCACGATCGCCAGGATAGAGATCTTCCCGGCGGCGCGCATCCGAATTTCACCCTGCGAGCGACGGGAGCTTCGCGGCGGTGCCGGGATCGGCGGGCAAGCAGGCGAACAGCTTCCGGCCGGTCTCGTCCATAGTGGACAGCTTGACGTAGTCGAAGGCGAGCACGCCGGCCCGCGGATGGTCGAACACCCGCCGGTTTCCGGCGAACGGCGCGACGTCGTGGGCGGCCCACCACTCGCCGAACTCCGGGCTCGCCTCGCGCAACGCCCGCACCAGCTCGCCACCGCGCGGATCTTCGGCCCGGCGCGCGGCGTCGGCGCGGTACTGCGCGAGCAGATTCCGGGCCTGGCCGGGCCAGTCGACCAGCAGCGCGCGGATCCGCGGCACGGCGAAAACCAGCCACAGCAGGTTCCGCTCGCCAGCGGGCAGCAGCGCCGGATCGCCGATCAACGCGGCCTCGGCGCGGTTCCACGCCACGAAGTCCCAGCGCGCGTCGAGCACGTACGCCGGATTCGGGTCCAGCGCGTCGACCATGCCCTGCAGCAGCCGCGGCGTGGACGCCGGCTCCCGGTCCGGCGGCGGTTCCTCGGCGAGCGCGAAGAGATGCAGCCGCTCTGTCTCGGAAAGCCGCAGTTCCCGGGCAAGACTTGCCAGCACCTGGCGGCTGACGGTGATGTCCCGCGCCTGTTCGAGCCACGTGTACCAGGTGACGCTGACCCCGGCCAGTTGCGCGAGTTCCTCCCGGCGCAGGCCCGGCGCGCGACGGCGCGGCCCCGCCGGAAGACCGACCTCGGCGGGGGTGAGCCGGTCGCGCCGCGAACGCAGGAAGTCCGCGAGAGCGCGTCGGCGCGACGCAGGCAGCATGCGTTCCTCTCCGATCCGGGTAGTGCTGATACCAGCATATTCGCCTGCTACCCCCGCTCCCGGCCCGCTGCCGACGATCAAGACATGCATCCCGCTGTTCCCCGTGCCCCGTGGGGCTCACTGGCGATCCTGCTCATCGGCGTTTTCATGGCGGTCCTGGACACGTTCATCGTGTTCGTCGCCGCCCCCGCCATCCGAGCCGACCTCGGAGCCTCGCCCGCCGAACTTCAGTTGCTGCTCGCCGGTTACCAGCTCGCGTACGCCGTCGCGCTCATCACGTTCGCGCGGCTCGGCGACCTCCGCGGCCGGAAGCCGGTTTTCCTGGCCGGCCTGCTGCTGTTCACCGCCTCGTCGGCCGCGTGCGCCGCCGCGCCGGGCGCGGGCTGGCTGGTAGCCGCGCGGTTCGTCCAAGGACTCGGTGCCGCGGCGATGTTCCCGCAGGTGCTCGCGATGATCCACGTGGTGGTCCCCGGCCCGCAACGGCCGCGTGCGTTCGCCGTGCTCGGTGCCGTCATCGGGCTGTCCGGCGTCAGCGGCCAGCTGCTGGGCGGGGTGCTCGTGACCGCGAATCTCTTCGGCAGTCCGTGGCGGTCGATCTTCTGGGTCAACGTCCCCGTCGGGTTGAGCGCCCTCGCCCTCGCTGCCCGGTTCCTGCCCCGGACCCGGCCGGACCGGTCCACCAGGCTGGACCTGCGCGGCACCGCGGTGCTGACCGTCGCCCTCACCCTGCTCGTCGTGCCGCTCATCACCGGACGGGAAGCGGGCTGGCCGCTGTGGTCCTGGTGCAGCCTCGCCGGAGGCGGGCTCGCGATGGCGTTCTTCGCCGCTGTCGAACGGCGGGTGCCCGCACCGCTGATCCGTCCAGGGCTGCTGCGGCAGCGCGAATTCCGCCTCGGCATGGGCCTCGTGCTGCTCACCTACGCCGGGATCAACTCGTTCTTCCTCGTGCTTTCCCTTGCCCTGCAAGACGGTCTGGGTTTCAGCCCGCTCGACGCCGCACTGACGTACCTGCCCTTCGCCGTCGCCTTCCTCGCGATGAGCCTCCTCGGGAGCCGAGTGCCCCGAGCCCCGCTGACCGGCGCGGTGATCGCCGGGGTCGGCTACGCCGTCCTCATCGCGCTGTCTGCCAGCCTCTGGTCCTTCGTCCCCGCGCTAGCGCTTATCGGCGCTGGTCAGGGCCTGCTCGTGCCGCCGCTGTTGAACCACGTCCTCGCCGCCGTCCCCCGTGCCGACGCCGGGATGGCCTCCGGCGTACTCGCGACCGGCCAGCAAATCGGCGGAGCGCTGGGAGTAGCGGTGATCGGAGCGGTTTACTACTCCGCGCTTCCGGGGTCGCCGCTGCACGCGCTCGCGCTCGCGTGCGGCGGGATCCTGGCTCTCACCGCTGGTGCGCTTGTGGTTCTACGGTTGCTGCCGCGCCGATGAACGCTCGAACCGCCAGCACGATCGGAAGCGGAGTCCCGGTCTCGGCGAACCGTTCGAAGGTCAGTCCGGCGTCGAGGAGCCCGTTCAGCAGTTCCGGCAACGGCCAGTGCGTGGCACCGACCTTGTCGCGAATCCCCTGGTCAGTCCACGACTCCTTGGTCCAGTGCCCGTCGCGATAGCCAGGCCGGACGACCACCGCGGCCGGATCGCTGCGGTCGGCGAACCCTCCGCAGAAACACGGGTGGACCCCAACGTGCACGAACACTCCGCCCGGCCGCAGCACCCGGCTCGCCTCGCGCAGCACGGCGAGATACGCGGGCATGTCGGTGTGCACCAGCACCGAGACGACCGCGTCGACACTGCTGTCCCGCACCGGCAACCGCGCGGCGTCGGCCTGTGCGATCGGCAGCCTGGTGCGGGCGTGCCGCAGCATTCCGCTGGACAGGTCTACGCCGAGCGGAGTCCAGCCCAGCTCCCGCACCACGTCCGCGTGCACACCGGTGCCGCACCCGATCTCCAGGCACACGCCGCTGCCGTTGCCGAGAAGAGCCCGCAACGCGCCCGTACCGGGGTTCACCGGTTGGGCGCGAAGGAACTCCTCCTCGTACCAGTCCGCGATCTCGTCATAGGCCGCCACCTCTCCAGTGCACTACCGAACCGCTCCCGGCCGCCACCGATTACGCGTTAGGCGAAGAAACCTTGCGGGCACAGAGAATCGTGTCGTGCAATTCCCCGCCGGGAACCTTTCGCGTCCGGTTCTCGGCGAGCGTGATCACCCACTGCTCAGGGTCCAGCCCGACGTCGTGGACGGTGATCGTCGACTCGGGCGGATGCAGTTCCCCGTGGTGATGCCCGACCACGAGCAACGTGCCGCCCGGCGCGACCCACTCCGCGATCCGCTCGAACAGCGGGCCGGCAGCGTGCACGTAGTGGGTGGCGACCAGGTCGAACTGTCCCTCCGGAGTCCATTTCAGCAGGTCAGCGCACACCCACTCGACCGCGCTCGACCGTTCGCGGGCATGCCGCAGCACCTCCTCCGACAGGTCGACCGCCGTCACCTGCCAGCCGTTCTCGGCGAGCCAGACCGCTTCGGTGCCCTCGCCGCAACCAGCGTCCAGTGCCCTTCCCGGCGTGAGCTTCCACGCCTCCTCTACCAGCTGCGGATGCGGTTCGAGCTGCGCGTGCCCGGCGGCGCCAGCCCAGTGCTCGTCCCAATAGGACTGATCGAATGCATGCGGCACAACGGTTCCTTTCCTGGTTCCCGTTCCACCTTGCAAACCCTCCGGCACGACTGGCAAGCAATCTTGCCAATCTGTCAAACTCAGGCGATGGACGACGATCGTGCCCTGGACGCAGTCGGCCCCCGGTTGCGCGAGCTGCGCCGGAAGCGAGAGGTCACGCTCGCCGAACTGGCCGCGCAGACCGGCATCGCGGCCAGCACGCTGTCCCGGCTGGAATCCGGCAACCGGCGGCCCACCCTGGAACAGCTGCTCCCGCTGGCCCGCGCGCACGGCGTGACCCTCGACGAACTGGTCGACGCCCCGCAGACCGGCGATCCGCGCGTCCACCTCCGCCCGATCAGCTGCGCCGGCGGCATGACGATCCTGCCGCTGACGCGCCGCCCGGGCGGGATCCAGGCGTACAAGTTCATCCTGCCGGGCCAGCGAAAGAAACAGGAACCCGAACCCAAGACGCACGAGGGCTACGAGTGGACTTATGTCCTCAATGGACAGTTAAGGCTAGTGCTCGGCGAGCACGACATGACGCTTTCCCCTGGCGAGGCAGCGGAATTCGACACCCGGGTACCGCACTGGTTCGGCGCGGCATCGGCGGAACCGGTCGAGTTCCTGAGCCTGATCGGGCGGCAGGGGCAGCGTGCGCACGTTCGGGCCGCGCCTAAGGCGTGACCGTAGCGGGGAGCCCGAAGGACGGGAAATGCTCCGCGCCTAGGAACGACGTGAGGTCGCAAATCCGGTCTTCGCGCAGGGTCAGGACGGTGATCGACCACGCCTCGTGCGGGACAGTCGCCGAACCGCCGAGGTAGAACGCCACCGCGGGCTGGGCGTTCGCGCTGGTCAGGCGGAAACGCCAGCTGGGGCAGCGCGTCATCGGGACTTGGAAGGCGAACTCCACCACGGCGTCGCGCCCGCGGTACCACTGCGGCAGCGGCGGCATCGACCAGGTGACGTCCTCGGTGAGCAGGTTCACCAGGCCGTCGACATCGCCTTCCGCGAGGGCCGTCGCGAAGCCGGTCACCAGTTCCTGGAGCCGGGCGTCGTCGAGGGTGCGGAGCGTCTGCTGCTGGGTCCGGGCGGGGACGTGGTCCGCGACGGTCCGGCGGGCGCGGGCCAACGCGGAGTTCACCGAGGTCACGGACGTTTCCATGATGGCTGCGATCTCGGCGGCGGAGAAGCCGAGGACGTCGAACAACAGCAGCGCCGCTCGTTGATTGCCCGGCAGGTGGCGGCACGCGGCGACGAAAGCGAGTTCGACCGCCTCGCGTTGTTCGTAACTGGCCGGGGGAGGGTCGGGATACGGGCCCAGCCAGGTGCGCAACGCACTGCGGCCCTCGAACCCTGGCAACCCGCGCCACGCTCGCAGCAGTGCCTCCTGCACGGCGTCGTCGGCATCGTGGATCGAGCCGAGCATTCGGTAACAGTGCGCACGCAATTCCGTACGCAACGGGGCCACCGCACGGGTGAACGCGGCTTCTGAAGAAAATTCCCCCACGACCGACGATTCTGCCGCATCCAGCCGGTCTCACCTGGCAACCACTACCGAGGAGACCTGGAATGACCGCCCTCTGGCCGCAGATTCACGCCGAACGCGCCGCGCTGGCCGACGACCTCGCCGAGCTGCCTGACACCCGCTGGACCACGCCTTCGCTGTGCGACGGGCTCTCCGTCCGCGAGGTGCTGGCCCACCTCACCGCAGGAGCGTCGCTCACGCCGGCGCGCTGGATGGCGGGCGTGCTCCGCTGCCGTTTCGACTTCGATCGGCAGGTCGCGCTGCGCTTGGCCGAGCACCTCGGCGACAGCCCGGCCGACACCCAAGCCCGTTTCCGCCGGGTCGTCACGAGCACGACCAAACCGCCTCTGCCGGTCGTGGCGATGCTCGGCGAGACGGTCGTGCACGGAGAGGACATCCGCCGCCCGCTCGGCATCCGCCGCGAGTATCCGCTCGACACGCTCACCACGGTGGCGCGCTACTACCTCAGCTCCGACCTCGTCGTGCTAGCGAAAGGGCGCGTCCACGGCCTGAGCCTCGCAGCCACCGACAGTGACTTTTCCGGCGGCTCGGGACCGCTCGTGTCCGGCTCGACCCTCGCCCTGATCATGGCGATGACCGGCCGTTCCGCGTACCTCGACGAGCTGGACGGCGACGGCGTCGAGGTCTTGCGGCAGCGGTGACGGGCTTGCACTCCGCCGCCAAGAGTTCTATAACAGTGGAGACAGTTATAGAACTCTAAGGAGCTGCTGATGCGCACCCCAACCCAGGAAGGACGCTTCGGGGAGTACGGCGGGCGCTGGGTGCCGGAATCCCTGGTGCCCGCCTGTCTCGAAGTCGCCGACGCGTTCGAGAAGGCCTGGGTCGACCCCGGCTTCCGCGAGCAGCTCCAGACGATGCTGGCCCGGCACGTCGGCCGTCCCACGCCGGTGACGCCCGCTGAACGGTTGTCCGCCGAACTCGGCGTGAGCGTCGCCTTGAAGCGGGAAGACCTCACGCACACTGGATCGCACAAAATCAACAACGCGGTCGGCCAGGCGCTGCTCGCGCGGCGGATGGGCAAGCAGCGGCTGATCGCCGAAACCGGGGCGGGGATGCACGGCGTCGCGACCGCCACCGCGGGTGCGCTGCTCGACCTGCCGGTCACGGTGTTCATGGGCGAACAGGACGTCGAACGCCAGTCGCACAACGTGTTCCGCATGCGCTACCTCGGCGCGGAGGTCGTCCCGGTGCGCTCCGGCAGCCGTACGCTCAAGGACGCGACCAGCGAGGCGATGCGGCATTGGGTCAGCTCGACCGAAGAGGCGCACTACTGCCTCGGCTCGGTCGTCGGGCCGCATCCGTATCCGTGGATGGTGCGGGAATTCCAGCGGGTCATCGGCGAGGAAGCCCGCGAGCAGTACGCCAAGGTGCCGGATTTCGTCGTCGCTTGCGTCGGCGGCGGATCCAACGCGGCGGGCACTTTCGCGGGATTCGCCGACACCAGCGCGCGGCTGATCGGGGTGGAGGCGGTCGGCGGATCGGGCGCGACCTTCGGCCAAGCCGGGGTGCTGCACGGATCGCGGTCGCTGTTCCTGCAGGACGAACACGGGCAGATCCGGGAAGCGCATTCGATCGCGGCCGGGCTGGACTATCCCGGTGTCGGCCCGGAACACGCGCACTTGCGCGACCTCGGCCGGGCTCGCTACGTCGCGGTCAACGACGAAGCAGCACTCGCCGCCGCGGCGCAATTGGCTCGTACCGAGGGAATCATCCCGGCTCTCGAATCCGCGCACGCGCTCGCCTGGGTAGCCGAAGCCGCTGGCACACCGGATCTTCCGGCGGGTTCAACGGTGCTGCTCACCCTGTCCGGACGCGGCGACAAGGACATCGCCACGCTCATCGCCCGCTCCGAGGAGTCCCGCGCATGAAAACCGACCGCAAAATCCTGATGCCGTACATCACCGGCGGCGTGAATCCTCAGTGGACAGATTACCTCCCGGCGCTCGCCGCAGCGGGTGCCGACGCGATCGAGGTCGGCATCCCGTTCTCCGATCCGACGCTGGACGGTGTGACCATTCAGGAGGCGTCCAACGTCGCGCTAGCCAACGGCACGACTCCGCAGAGTGTCCTCAACGCACTAAAAGAGACCACAGTGGACGTTCCGCTCATCGTGAGCACCTACGCCAACTTGGCCGTCCGAAAGGGTTTCTGCGCGCAGCTGAAAGATGCTGGGGTGGAGGGCTTGATCGTGCCGGATCTTCCCCTGGAAGAGCTGCCCGCGATCGAGGAGGAAATCGAGCTGGCATTGCTGGTCTCCCCCGCGACGCCAGCCGATCGAGCACACGAGATCGCCGCACGGAGCCGAGGTTTCGTCTACGCCGTCTCGTCGATGAGCACCACCGGCGAACGCGACCACCTGCCCGCCTCCGCGACCGAACTCGCCGCCCGGTTGAAGAACACCACCGACCTTCCGGTCCTCATCGGCTTCGGCATCTCGAAACCAGCGCACGCCGCCGAGGCCGCGCGGGCAGCCGACGGGGTGATCGTGGGGGCGGCGATCATGCGGCGCGTGCTCGACGGCGCCGGTCCGGAGCAGGTCGGCGAGTACGTCGCGACGATGCGTGCGGCGCTGGACTAGAATCCGCTGGTCAAGCCAGAACTGGACCAGAACGGACGCGCATGGCCCGATACCGAGCGATCGCCGCGGACCTCGCCGCGAAGATCCGTGCCGGGGAGTACGCGCCCGGCGAGGCCCTGCCGCCGCAGCGGGAGCTCAGCGCGTCCTACGGCGTCACGCTCATGACGCTCCGCCAGGCGCTGCGCGAACTCAGCGACGAAGCCCTGATCGTGCAACAACCCGGCCGCGGCACCTTCGTGGCGCCGACACCGGCCTCGTACCAGCTGGGCTCCTTGCGCAGCTTCACCGAGGACTTGCGCGATCAGGGTTACGTCGTGCGCACCGAGGTCGTCAGCCAGGCGGTACGGCGACTGCCCGCTCGCGTCGCCGCCCGGTTGCAGGCTCGGACGACCGATTCCGGGCTGCGGCTGGAGCGGGTGCGCGAGTTCGGCGGCCGCCGGGCGATCCACCAGGTCTCCTGGGTCGCTCCCCCGCACGGGGAACGCCTGCGGGACACCGATTTCACCGAAGTATCGCTCTACACCGCACTGTCCGAACTGGACGTAACGGTGGACAGGGCCGCCGAAACCATCCGCCCGGACGTCCTCGACGACAAACTCGCCCGCCTCCTGGACGAACCCGTCAGCACCCCGGTGCTGGTCAGCGAGCGCACCACCAGCACCCCGGACGGCACGATCGTCGTCATCGACCGCGCGACCATCCTCGGCAGCATGATGCACATCAGCACCGAACGCGCCGCCGACCGGCTGTCACTGCGCTGGGGAGCCGGAAGCTGAATCGCGATGGCCGTGCGCCAGAACGGCCAGGTGCAACGAAAGCCGGGTGTCCGGATTGGACAGCTCGACGCCCAGTACCCGTTCGATCGTCGCCAGCCGCGAATAAGCCGCCGGACGGCTGAGGTTCAGCGCCTTCGCGAACTCCGTCATCGAATAGCCCGACTCGACAAACGCCCGCAACGTCGCGAAAGCCCGGCTGGCGCGCGGTTCCGGCAACGTCAGCAACGGCCTCAGCTGAGCCTCGGTGAACTCGTGCAGCCGCGGATGCTCCCGCAACCACCACAACAACCCGCGAACCCCCAAGTCGCCAGCGCGCCGAAGTCCAGGCGCACCAGGCGATTCGACGTCCGCGACATGCACCGCCTCCTGCAGCGCCGCCGGCAGTTCGCCGAGCCGGCGCACCGGCCCGGCCGCCCCGAACGCCGCAGCCAGCCCAGCCGGAACGCCGGCGACCACCCGCTCCAGCAAAGCTTTTTCCGCAGCCGACGAGGAACACGGGAATACCGCCGCCACCCGGCCTTCCGCCAGCACGCCGCCGATCCCGTCGCTGGTCAGCACCGCGTCCAGCAGCGCCCGTTCCTGCCCGGCTTGAGCCGGACGGCATACCAAAACCGCGTAATACGCCGCCGACGCCAGCCCCAACGCCCTGGCCCGCGCGCGGACCGAACCCTCGTCCGCGCCGTGCAACAGATCCCGCAGCAAATCGCCCTGCGCTTCGATTTCCACCGACAGCGGCGAGCGTTCCAGCAACTTCCCGACCGTCAGCGCCTCAGCCGCGCGTTCGAGCACCATCCACGCTGAAGGTTGTTCCGCTGACCGCGCAGGCACGACCAGCCGACCCCAGCGTTCGCGCGGCGGCCCGACCGGCGTGCACATCCAGCCCTCCGGACCGCCCACCTCGGTCGTGGCCGAGAACGGCACTCGCCGAGACCGCGCTGGCCAATCGCGCAGCAGCGATTCCGCTGAACCGGCACCGGCGAACGCGAGCGCCCGATGCGTCCGGTCCTCCAGCACGACCGGCAGCCCGATCAAGTCCGCCGCGTGCGCGAGGACGGCGTCCGGTGCCCGCGAAGCCGACCCGACCGTGCTGAACGCTTCGTGCGCACGCTCGGCCAGCCGCAACCGCTCGTAATGCGCGTTGACGATCCGGGCGTGCACGATCTCGGTCACCTCGATGAAACGGACCGTGCTGCGCAGCTCAACCAGCGGAAACCGCGCGGCGCGAGCGGCCTGCACCAGAGCGCTGGGCAGCGCCTTCAGATGCTGGCCCGGTTCCACGACCAGCCCGATCGCGCCGGCGTCCCGCAGCGACCGGACGTACGCCACCGCGTCGAAGCCAGGCTCGGTGAACGCCCGCCCGATCGAGAGCACCAGAACGTCGCTGGTCAGCGTCCCGGCGACGTCGCTCAGCTCGCTCACGTGCACCGACCGCACCGGCACGTCGACCGCGTCCGCTGCCGAGCGCACGACCGGCGCCCCGGCAGCCATCACGGGCAGCTCGAGGACGTCTCGCAGGGTCAGGGGCACGACGTCAGCATAACCCGACGAAATGTAAAGCCAAGCCCTCGCAAACCGACGGTTCGTCGGTTACCCGCGACCCCGCCCGGAGGGACCCTCAGAGGGCGAATACCAGGAAGAAAGGTGGCTCGATGAGCGATTCCGTGCCGACGCTGTCCCAGTGGATCGCCGGCGGCGAGGCGGCAGGCTCGCCGGACGGCTACGGGGACGTCACGAACCCGGCGACCGGGAGGGTCACCGCGCGCGTGCCGCTCGGCTCGGCCGCGGACGCCGAGGCCGCGATCGCCGCCGCGAAGGCCGCGTTCCCCGCCTGGCGCAAGACTTCCCTCGCCAAGCGCAGCCGGGTGCTGTTCCGGTTCCGCGAACTGCTCGACGCGCGGTCGGGCGAACTGGCGAAGATCATCACCGCCGAGCACGGCAAGGTGCTGTCCGACGCGGCGGGCGAGGTCGCGCGCGGGCTGGAGGTCGTCGAGTTCGCCTGCGGGATCCCGCAGCTGCTCAAGGGCGCGGCGACGGCCAACGCGTCGACCGACATCGACGTCACCTCGCTGCGCGAACCGCTCGGCCCGGTCGCGATCATCTCGCCGTTCAACTTCCCCGCCATGGTCCCGATGTGGTTCTTCCCGATCGCGATCGCGGCCGGGAACACCGTGGTGCTGAAGCCGTCGGAAAAGGTGCCGACCGCCGCGAACTGGCTGGCCGAACTATGGCGTGAAGCCGGGTTGCCCGAAGGCGTCTTCAACGTGTTGCACGGCAGCAAAACCGCGGTCGACGCCCTGCTGCACAGCCCGGACATCGAGGCGGTGTCGTTCGTCGGCTCGACGCCGATCGCGCGGTACGTCTACGAGACGGGCACCGCGAACGGCAAGCGCGTCCAGGCGCTCGGCGGCGCGAAGAACCACATGGTGGTGCTGCCCGACGCCGACCTCGACCTCGTCGCCGACCAGGCGGTCAGCGCCGGTTTCGGGTCCGCGGGCGAACGCTGCATGGCGGTGTCGGTCGTGGTCGCGGTAGGCGACGTCGCCGACGCTCTGGTGCCCCGGATCGCCGACCGCGCGAAGACGCTGGTGACCGGCGACGGCACCCGCGCCTGCGACATGGGCCCGCTGGTGACCGCGGCCGCGAAGGACCGGGTGTCCGGCTACATCGCCGCAGGTGCCGAGGCTGGCGCGACGCTGGTGCTGGACGGCCGGGAAGGCGAGTTCGACGCGGACGGCGAAGGGTTCTTCGTCGGCCCCACGGTGTTCGACCACGTGCGCCCGGACATGCCGATCTACACCGACGAGATCTTCGGCCCGGTGCTTTCGGTAGTGCGCGTCGAGACGTTCGCCGACGCGATCGAGCTGATCAACGCCGGTCCCTACGGCAACGGCGCGGCGGTCTTCACCAACGACGGCGGCGCGGCCCGCCGGTTCTCCGCCGACGTCGAGGCGGGCATGGTCGGTGTGAACGTCCCGGTGCCGGTCCCAGTGGCCTACCACTCGTTCGGCGGCCGGAAGAACTCGCTGTTCGGCGACACCCACGCGCACGGCGGCGAGGGCGTGCACTTCTTCACCCGCGCCAAGGTCGTCACCACCCGCTGGCCGGGAGCCGGTCAGGGCGGGCTCGACCTCGGCTTCCCGCAGAACGTCTGAGAGGAGTCGGCAATGGACACTCAGTCGGCAGCAGCCCGGCACCTGTGGATGCACTTCTCCCGCATGGGAAATTACCCGGACGCGCCGGTACCGGTGATCACCCGCGGCGAGGGCGTGCACGTATGGGACGACCGCGGCCGCAAGATCCTCGACGGCCTGGCCGGGCTTTTCGTCGTGCAGGCCGGACACGGCCGCCGCGAACTCGTGGAGGTCGCCGCGCGGCAGGCGAACGAACTGGCGTACTTCCCGATTTGGGGCTATGCCACGAAACCCGCGGTGGAACTGGCCGAGCGGCTCGCGCATCTCGCACCGGGCGACCTCAACCGCGTCTTCTTCACCACCGGCGGCGGTGAAGCTGTCGAATCCGCCTGGAAGGTCGCGAAGCAGTACTTCAAGCTGACCGGAAAACCCGGCAAGCACAAGGTGATCAGCCGGGCAGTGGCCTACCACGGCACTCCGCACGGCGCGCTCGCGATCACCGGACTGCCGGCGATGAAGAAGGACTTCGAACCGCTCGCGCCGGGCGGTTTCCGCGTGCCGAACACCAACCTGTACCGGCATCCGGAGTTCGCCGACGACCTCGAAGCCTTCGGCCGCTGGGCCGCGGACCGGATCGAGGAGGCGATCCTCTTCGAGGGCGCGGACACGGTCGCCGCGGTCGTGCTCGAACCGGTGCAGAACTCCGGCGGCTGCCTCACGCCGCCGCCTGGGTACTTCGAACGGGTGCGGGAACTCTGTGACCGGCACGACGTGCTTCTGGTCGCCGACGAGGTGATCTGCGCGTTCGGCAGGCACGGCACAACGTTCGCCAGCGAGAAGTTCGGCTTCCAGCCGGACCTGCTGACCTGCGCCAAGGGCCTGAGCTCCGGATACAGCCCGATCGCCGCGCTGATCGCGTCAGACCGGGTGATGGAGCCGTTCCTCGGCGGAGGAGTCGGTTTCCCGCACGGCTACACCTTCGGCGGGCACCCGGTGTCGGCCGCGGTCGCACTGGCGAACCTCGACCTGATGGAACGCGAGGGACTCAACCAGCGCGTGCTGGACAACCAGGACGCGTTCCGCTCGACGCTGAGCAAGCTGCTGGACCTGCCGATCGTCGGCGACGTCCGCGGCGACGGCTACTTCTGGGCGGTCGAACTGGTCAAAGACAAGGCGACCCGCGAGACGTTCAATGCCGACGAGCGGGAACGCCTCGTCCGCGGCTTCCTGCCCGGCGCGCTGTTCGACCGTGGCCTCTACTGCCGCCCGGACGACCGGGGCGACGTCGTGGTCCAGTTCGCGCCGCCGCTGATCGCGGGGCGGGCGGAATTCGACGAGATCGAGCAGATCCTGCGAGACGCGCTGCTGGAGGCGCAGAAACTCGTCTGAACCACCTGGCGAGGGAGGAGGCCGGGACCGGCTGGTCCCGGCCTTCTTCCGGGCCGTCGCTTATCATGGACGGCACGGAGTCCTAGCCGCGAGGCGGTGCGCATGCCCGAGCACGAACCCGGCCTCGACCGACGCCTGGCCGACGCGATCGAGCGGCTCGGGAACGGCTTGCGCGCGCTTTCCCAGCGCAGCGCCCGCACCCAGCGTCTTTCGCCGCTGCAGCAACAAGCGGTGCTGTCGTTGTCCCACCAGCCCGCGCCGCGGCGAGAGGTAAACGCACTGGCCGCGGAATTCGACGTGACCACACCGACGATGTCCGACGCGGTCAGCGCGCTGGAACGCAAAGAACTCCTCACGCGCTCGCCCGGTTCGGACGGACGGCGCCGCCTGCTCACCCTGACCGACCGGGGCTACGAGGTCGCCGCCGAACTCTCGGAATGGGACCGGCAACTGGTGGGCTCACTCGCCGCACTGCCGGAAACCGACCGGGCCACCACCCTGCACACCCTGCTGCGGGTGATCGCCGACCTGCAGAGCAGCGGCGCGATCAGCGTGGCGCGGGTCTGCACGACGTGCCGGTTCTTCGGGCCCAACGAACACCCCGAGCCGGAGGCTCCCCACCACTGCCATCTGATGCGGAAACCCCTGGCGCTGACCGAACTGCGCACCGACTGTCCGGAACACGAACAGACACCAGCCTGACCACCCGGCCGCGGCCGGACCAGGTCACAACGCCCCGATCTCCTCGCACGCCTTCCGCACGCCCGCGCCGTACGCCGGGTCCGCCTTGGCGCAGTTGTCGATGTGCCGCTCGACGGTATCCTTGCGCGCGCCCTTGATCCCGCGCGCCGTGTTCTCGAAAAGCCGCTGCCGCGCGCCCTCGTCAAGAAGCCGGAACAGGTTTCCCGGCTGCTCGTAATAATTGTCGTCGTCCTCGCGGTAGTCGAACCGGTCCGCGACCGCTCCGGCCGGTCCCGCGGGTTCGGCGTGCTGCGGCTGCTCCGCCCACCGCCCGTAGGAGTTCGGCTGTACTCCCGGGACTCCGCCCTGGTTGCCGTCCACCCGCATCGCGCCGTCGCGGTGATAGGTGTTGACCAGCGTCGCCGCGCGCGGGCAGTTGACCGGGATCTGGTGGTGGTTCACGCCGAGCCGGTAGCGGGTGGCGTCGCCGTAGGAGAACAGCCTGCCCTGCAACATCTTGTCCGGGCTGACCGAGATGCCCGGCACCAGGTTGGCCGGGGTGAACGCGGCCTGTTCGACGTCGGCGAAGTAGTTCTCCGGGTTGCGGTTCAGCTCCAGTTCGCCGACCTCGACGAGCGGGTAGTCCTTCTTGCTCCACACCTTCGTGAGGTCGAACGGGTGGAATCGGTAGGTCTCCGCGTCCGCCTCCGGCATGAGCTGCACATAGAGCGTCCACTTCGGATAGTCGCCGCGCTCGATCGCCTCGTACAGGTCGCGCTGGTGCGATTCGCGGTCCTCGCCGATGAGCGCGTCCGCCTCGGCGTCGGTCAGGTTTTCGATGCCCTGCTGGGTGCGCAGGTGGAACTTCACCCAGTGCCGCTCGCCCGCGTCGTTGATCAGGCTGAACGTATGCGAGCCGAAGCCGTGCATGTGCCGGTAGGTTTTCGGGATGCCGCGGTCGCTCATCACGATGGTGATCTGGTGCAGCGCCTCGGGCAGGTTCGTCCAGAACCCCCATTTGTTCTCCGCGTTGCGCAGGTTCGTCCGCGGATCGCGCTTCACCGCGTGGTTCAGGTCGGGGAACTTCAGCGGGTCCCGGTGGAAGAAGACCGGCGTGTTGTTGCCGACCAGGTCCCAGTTTCCCTGCGAGGTGTAGAAGCGGACGGCGAACCCCCGGATGTCGCGTTCGGCGTCCGCCGCGCCGCGTTCCCCGGCGACGGTGGAGAACCGCACGAACGTCTCGACCTCGTTGCCGACCCTGCTGAACAACGCGGCCTTGGTGTAGCGGCTGATGTCGTGGGTGACGGTGAACTTGCCGAACGCCCCGGACCCCTTGGCGTGCATCCGCCGTTCCGGGATCACCTCGCGGTCGAAGTGCGCGAGTTTCTCCACCAGCCAGAGATCCTGGAGCAGCACCGGACCGCGCGCACCCGCGGTGAGGCTGTTCTGGTTGTCGGCGACCGGCGCGCCGGCCGCGGTGGTCAACGGATCGTTGTTGTCGGCGAAGGTCATCGCTCCTCTTTCTACGGTGGCGCGGACAGACAGGACGGGCAGGTGCCCCAATACGTCACCTCGGCCGCGTCGATGCGATAGCCGTTTTCCTCCGCGGGCGGCAGATCGACGCGCTCGACGTCCGCCACCGCTCCGCACCCCCGGCACGCGACGTGGTCGTGGTCGTCGGTGCGCAATTCGAACCGGGCGCGGGAGCCGGGCAGTTCGAGCCTGCGCACGAGACCGGCCCCGAGCAGCGCGGCCAGCACGTCGTAAACCGCTTGCGCGGAAACGGAACCGAGTTTCTCGCCCACCGCGTCGCGAATGTGCTCGAACCCGGCGTGCGGACGGCGTCCCAGCACCTCCAGCACCGCGATCCGCTGTTTGGTGACCCGCAGCGAAACCCCGCGGAGCGCGGCTACCGCATCCGCAGCCTGCACGACGGTTTCCTCCCACCCCGGCGCGGAGAGCCAGCCAGGCAACTAGTTAGGACTCCTATCGGAAGTGTGGCAGGCCGTCCGCCGCAGCACAAGAGGATTCCGGATCGACTCCAGAAAAGCGGCCGGATTCGGCTTCGCGAAACCAGACTTCAGCGTCAAGATGGTACCGGAGCACGAAGGGGATTCGCTGCGACAATCAGCGTAAATGCCACCCGGTTATTCACGTTGCGTCAATAAATGCGCCCGATTCGCATTTCGTCAGCGAAGGGCACATTCATTTTCGAATACGTGCGCAAAATCCGCTTGTTGCTAAGGATTCGCCGGTCATTCCTCGCTGTCGCGCACCACCAGCGCGATCTGCACCCGGTTCACCACGCCCAGCTTGGCGAACAAGCTGCTCGTATGCGCCTTCACCGTCGCCACGCTGATGTGCAGCCGGGCCCCCACCTCGGCGTTCGACAGCCCTTCCGCGATCGCCTTCGCGGTGTCCAGCTCGCGTTCGGTCAACGCAGCCAGCCGGGCGCGCGCCGCCTCCCGCGCGGCCCGCCGGGTCTCCGACGACCGCGGCCCCATCGCCGCGGTGATCAACCGGCTGGTGGCCGCCGGGGACAGCGCGGGATTGCCGTCGGCGACCGAGCGCACCGCGGCCAGGATGTCCGGCGGCGGGGTGTCCTTGAGCACGAACCCGAGCGCACCGGCCCGCAGCGCGCCGAGCACCATCTCGTCGGAATCGAACGTGGTCAGCACGAGGATCCGCGGGGGTTCCGGCCAGCTGAGGATTTCTTCGGTCGCGCTGAGGCCGTCGCGGCCGGGCATCCGCACGTCCATCAGCACGACGTCCGGCCGGAGCCGGCGGACCTCGGCGACTGCGGCGTCGCCGTCCGCGGCCTCGCCGGCGATTTCCAGGTCGGCTTCGCCGTCGAGCATGAGCCGCAACGACATCCGCACCAGCTGATCGTCGTCGACGATCACCACCCGCACCCGCTCCACTCACTCGCTCCCTTCGTCGCGGGCAGGCCACGGCAGCCACGCGGTCAGCACGAACCCGCCGTCCGGGTCCGCGTGATGGTCAAGTTCACCACCGGCAAGCCCGACCCGTTCGGAGAGGCCCAGCAACCCGAATCCCGACGACGGCGGCGGCTTCTCGCCCCTCGCCGCGCCGGAATCCCGCACGGTCACGCGCAGCCCCTCGCCTTCCCCGCCTTCGACCGTGACCCGCACCTCCGCGCCGGGCGCGTGCTTCCCGGCGTTGGTCAGTCCTTCTTGGACGATCCGGTACACCGTGCGGGCAAGCAGATCCGGCGGCGTTCCGACGGAATCCGGGGTATAGCTGACGTTGACGCCAAGGGCGCGGGCGTCGGCGATGAGCGCGGGCAGATTCGCGAGCGACGGCTGCGGCGGCTCAAGCCCGCCCGGACTGGCCCGCAACACACCGAGCACGTCCCGCAGTTCCTCCAGTGCCTGGTGCGCGCCGTCGGCGATCCCCTTGGCGAGCAGCGACACCTGCTCGGGCGGCAGATCGGAGCGATGGCCCAGCACTCCCGCCTGCATGGCGACCAGTGAAACCCGGTGCGCGAGGACGTCGTGCATCTCGCGCGCGATCCGGTGCCGCTCGACGATCCGCGCCTCGGCCGCCCGCGCGACCTGCTCCCGTTCGGCGCTCTCCGCGCGTTCCCGCAGCGACCGCAGTTCCTCGCGGCGCGCCCCGATCGCCGCCCCGATCGCCACGACGATGCCGGTGATAAGGGCGATGAGCGAAATGGACAGCCACCACGGGTCAGGATCGGCCCCGCGCGGATAAAGCCCTTCGGTGACCGCACCGGTCGCGACGCAGCCGATCCCGATCACCGTGGTCTCGAACGGTTTGCGGCGGGTGGCGAGCGACCCGAGCACGAGCAACGCGGCCCCGCCCGCCAGCGTCGAGACCGCCGAGGCGATCACCACGCCGGTGGCGACCGAGAGCGGATACCGCCGCCGCCACAGGGTCGCGACCAGGCAACCCGCGCCGATCACCGGGTCGCCGAAGATCAGCCACCCGATCCGCGGGTCCTGCGACCCCTCCGGCAGTTTCGCGGCGACCGCCACCCAGGCGAACAGGCCGAGCAGCGCGGCCACGACCAGCCGCCACCCCTGCTGCCACGGCTTGAGCTTGGCCTGCGCAACGATCACCTGGCCATCTTCGCCGATCCGCCCCGGCTGTGCAGCAGCCCCCGGCACAGCGCGGACCTAGACCAAAGTCTTAACCCCGCGGCTCGCCCGACTTTGGTCGGCCGTAAACCGCGCCCCAGGTCCGATGTGCGGCCCGCCTCCCTCCCGCAGACTGAAGGCACCAACGAACCGGGGAGAACACATGAGCAAGGGCGGCTACGGAGCCGTGCAGGCGGTCGGCATGGTGGTCACGATCGTGTGCGCGCAGGCCATCATCCGCAGCTTTTTCGACCACGAGACCCACCAGCTGTGGGGCGCGTTCACCTGGGTGCCCGGCGGCTGGACCGGACAGCTGATCTCCCTGCTGGTGCTGACCGTCGCCGGGCTCACGCTGGCCGGATGGGCACACGACCGGACCAAGACGAACGACGACGCCAGCTGAACGGCGCCGCCACGGGACCGCTCGACCCCCGTGGCGGCACCCTTGCAACACTCGGGTCAATGCACCTCCGGCCCGAGCGCCGCATACGTCTCCGGACGCCGCCGTCGCAGGTACTCCGCCATCGCCAGCCCGGCGACAACCAGGACCGGCAACAGCCACGGCAACACCCCGATCCACGCCGCGTCGGACCCGGCCATCGTCGGAAAGTTCAGCACCGCCAGCACAATCACGCCGATCAACCCGGCCCCGCCAAGCCCCGGCGCGACGAACGTGCTCCACCAATGCGGATCACGCCGCTGCCGGAAGAACACCACCACCGCGATCGACGCCATCGCCTGCAGCACCAGGATCGCCAAGGTCCCGAACCCAGTCATCGACGACGTCAGGAACGCCACCGGATCAAGCCCCAGCACCGCGAAGATCGCCGCCACCACAGTAGCGAACCCGATCTGCGCCGCACTGGCATTGCGCGGCGTACCGGAAACCGTGCGCCCCAGCACCTTCGGCAACACACCGTCCCGAGCCAGCGCGTAGATGTACCGGCTCGCAGAATTGTGCAACGCCAGCAGCGCGGCGAAGAGACTCACCACGAGCAGCAGTTGCATGGCATCGGTGAGCACCGTCCCGAGAACGTTCTGCGAGGTAGCGAGCAGCAGGTCGCCCGCCGCAAGATGTTCCTGCGCAACGTCTTTCGCATTCCCCACGCCGATCGCACTCACCAGCGCGAGCGACGTAACCGCCGCGAATACCCCAATCGCGATCACCGCGATGTAGGTGGCACGCGGTACCGACCGATTCGGGTCACGCGCCTCTTCGCTGAACAGCGCAGTCGCCTCGAACCCGATGAAACACGTGGCAGCGAACAACAACCCCAGCCCGATCGACCCGGACGTCACCACCGCGGGCGACAGCGCACTGAGCGAATACCCGGATTTCACGAGCACCGCGACGTCGAACACGACCAGAATGCTGACCTCGAGAATCAGCGACACCGCAAGCACCTTCGCCGAAACGTCAACCCCGCGCCTGCTCAGCAAAAACACCGCGACGACCGACAGTCCCGCCCAAAACTCCCACGGCACGTCAAGATGAAACACCCGGTTGACGACACCGCCAGTCAACGCCCCCGACGTCCCCACCGCTCCCGCGACGAAACAGTTGTACCCAGCCAACGCCACAAACGCCCCGGAAAGCCCAGCCGGCCGCCCGAGTGCCGCGGTAAGATACGCGTAGAACCCGCCCGCGTTGGACACATACTGGCTCATCCGCGCGTACCCGATGCCGAACAGCAGCAACACCACCCCGGCGATCAGGAACGACGCAGGCATCCCGCCGCCATTGCCGAGCGCGATCCCCAGCCCCGCGATGACCACCATCCCGGTCAACGGCGCGACCGCAGCGAGCACGAGGAACGCGATCCCGCCAGTGCCCAGCGCGTTAGCGCGAAGCTGCCCGCCGACCGCCTCCGGTGTCGACTGCTGTGCCATCCAGGCCTCCCGATCCGCCCGCGAGGCACCCGCGCCCCGCGGCGTCCCAGTGTGCTTGCTCAGCGCCCTATCGCCTTGTCGCCGCAGGCAGAAGTCTTGCCAATCCGCGCACCCCCACCCCAGCCAAAGTCCTGAAGGGACCCCCCCACACCCCCTGACCCCTGCCTCACGACCACCCCGGTCCGTGAAGGGCTCCTTGAGGGAATCTGATTCCCTCAAGG
>NZ_JBSHAM010000081.1:0-36742 GCF_053611505.1 Amycolatopsis sp. NPDC054798
GAGGGAATCTGATTCCCTCAAGGGGCCCTTCACGGACTTTCTTGAGCGCTGGTCAGCAGTGCGCCGTCGGGCGGCCCGCCTTCAGGTTCTCCAGCTGCGTGAGCGCGTCGTCCAGCGTGGACACCTTGATGAGGTTGAGCCCTTCCGGCGCGGCCGATTTCGCCTCGGCGCAGTTGTGCTCGGGGACGAGGAAGTCGGTCGCCCCCGCTTCCTTCGCGCCGACGACCTTGAACGAGATCCCGCCGATCGGCCCGACCTGGCCGGTCTCGCTGATCTCGCCGGTGCCCGCGATGTGCCTGCCGCCCGCGAGGTCGCTGCCGGGCTTCCCGGGCGGGGTGAGCCGGTCGATGATCGCGAGGGTGAACATCAGCCCGGCCGACGGGCCGCCGACGTCCTGCAGCGAGATGTCGACGGAGAACGGCGCGACCGCGCGGTCGACCGCGGTCAGCCCGAGGAAGCCCTGCGTGCGGTCCTCGCGCGGGGCGAGCGTGACCGGCACGGTGCGTTCGGGCTGGCCGAGGTGCTGGAAGGTGACCTGGACGGTGTCGCCCGGCTTGGTGTTGGCGATCGAAGCGGCGACCTCGGCGGCCTCGCGCACCTGCTTGCCGTTGACCGCGATGAGCTTGTCGCCGGGGGCGAGGATGTGGTCGGCCGGGCTGCCGGACACGATCTGCTTCGCGACGACCTGCACCGGGTAGCCGAGGTGGCGCAGCGCGGCGACCTGGGCGTTGCTCTGGGAGTTCTGCAGCTGCTGGATGTTCTCCTGCTTGACCTGCTCGTTGGTCTCGCCGGGCTTGTAGTACTCCTCGCGCGGCGCGAGCGCGTAGCGGCCGCTGGCCCAGAGGCCGAGCGCGGTGAAGAGGTTGATGCCGTCATTGAGCGAGACGGTGGTCATCCGCAGTTCGCCGCTGGTGTTGTAGGTCTGCTGTCCCTTGACCTGGATCACCGGGTTGCCCGCGGCGTCGCGGCCGAGGGTGTCGTAGGTGGGCCCGGGGCTGATCGCGACATACGGCACCTGGACCAGGAACCCGGCCACGACGAACACCAGGAACAGCACGCCGCTGACCAGCATCGTCCATCCGCGGCGGGTCATTCGCCGGTCGCTGCGGGCCGGCGCGCGCGACGGCTCGGCGCGGCGGGACTGGTTCGCGGTGTCCTCGTCCGGTTTTGTCACGAGCGACAGCGTACGGTGACTGTGTTCGCTTCCCGGTGAAGGCCACGGTTGACGCGCTGAGCCGCGTCGTACCCGCGTACGGTGGACCTATGAGCAATCCCCCGTTCGGCTTCGGACCGCCCGATCCCGACAAACGAGGCGACAACGACCCCTCGAACCCGGGCCAGCCCGGCGGAGCCGAGGCGTTCAACCAGCTCGGGCAGATGCTGAGCCAGCTGGGCCAGATGCTCAGCCAGGCGGGCTCGTCGAGCGGGCCGGTCAACTACGACCTGGCGAAGCAGATCGCACTCCAGAACCTGAGCGGACGGGACGACGCCAAGCTCGGCTTCACGTCCGAAGGCGGCGACTCCGCCACTGCCGTGCGCGACGCCGCGCACCTGGCGGAACTGTGGCTCGACGCGGCGACGATCCTCCCCGCGGGCGCGACCTCCACCGTGTCGTGGTCGGCGCGCACCTGGGTCGAGAAGACGCTGCCGACCTGGCAGCGGCTGTGCGACCCGGTCGCGCAGCAGGTGTCCGGGGCGTGGATGCAGGCGCTGCCCGAGGAGGCCAAGCAGGCCGCCGGCCCGCTGCTGTCGATGATGGGCCAGATGGGCGGGATGGCGTTCGGGTCCCAACTCGGCAACGCGCTGGCGCAGCTCGCGCAGGAAGTGCTCACGTCGACCGAGGTCGGCCTGCCGCTGGGCCCGGCCACCACGTCGGCGCTGCTGCCGGCGAACATCGAAAAGTTCACCGAGGGCTTGGAGCTCCCGGCCAGCGAGGTGCTGGTGTTCCTCGCCGCGCGCGAGGCCGCGCACCAGCGGCTGTTCGCGCACGTGCCGTGGCTGCGGCAGCGCCTGCTGGCGACGGTCGAGGAGTTCGCCCGCGGGATCACCGTCGACACCTCCGCGCTGGAGTCACTGGCCGGAAGCATCGACCCGGCGAACCCGGCGAGCATCGAGGAAGCGATGTCGTCCGGCCTGCTGGAACCGCAGACCACGCCCGAGCAGCAGGCGGCGCTCAAACGCCTGGAAACCCTGCTGGCCCTGGTGGAAGGCTGGGTAGACGTGGTGGTGGCCGAGGCGATCGGCGACCGTCTGCCCGGTGCTGAAGCCCTGCGCGAAACGCTGCGCCGCCGCCGCGCGACCGGCGGCCCCGCCGAGCAGACCTTCGCGACCCTGGTGGGTCTCGAACTGCGCCCGCGCCGGATGCGCGCCGCGTCGTCCCTGTGGAAGCTGGTGGGAGACCGCCACGGCCTGGAGAAGCGCGACGGCCTCTGGTCCCACCCCGACCTCATGCCGACCGCCGACGATCTCGACGAGCCCCTGGACTTCGCCGACCGCCTGGCCGAACCGGCAGCTCTCGCCTCTGACCTCGACCCGATGGCGGAGCTGGAGCGCACGGAGAAGGCCGAGCGCGAGGCCCGCGAAGCCAAGGACGCCGAGAGCGGCAAGGCTGACGCTGAGGCTGGGGAGGCTAAGGACTCCAACGCCGACGACAAGGGCAGCGAAACCCCGAAGGACGAGGGGAACTCGCCTTCCTGAGGTCTGTCTGGTCGCCTTCTGGCTTGATGGCGCTTTAGCTCCGCCGCACGGGCCGTCTCACCTGGTTGAGACGGCCCGTGCGGCGTTTGTGCCGCTTCGCTCCGCGCGCCGTCCTCCAAACCCCTCTCATCGCTGCTTCCGCAGCTGCTGCGCATCCGCAGCCGCACCGATCGCGGGGTCGCTAGTCACGGGGCGTTCGTCCTGTGCACAGCCGCGTGCCACCCGCGAGGTCGGTCCTCCCCTCTACAGCCACGCGCCAACCGGGTCGGTTCTCCGCACCATCACTGCACGCCAACCACCGGGCCGGTCTTCCGCACCACAGCCGCACGCCACCCACGGGCCGGCTCTGCCCTCCACAGCCGCGCGCCACCCACCGGGTCGGTCCTCCCCACCACAGCGCACGCCACCCACGAGGCCAGTCCTGCCCTCCACAAACCGCCCTACAACCACGAGGTCGTGCGTCTAGCTGCGGCAGCTTGCCCAGGCAAGTTCGTCAAGCCCAGCAAGCCCTCCTTCACCGCCGCCAGCCCCCACCCAGCTCCTCCCGCTCACCCGAGCACCCACCGCTGACCGCCGGACCTCCCCTCCCCCAACCGCACCCAGCCGCCCCGTTCAGTCCTCCTCCGAAATCCCCCACCCCGCCGCCGCCGAAAGCCCCTCTAGGTACCCGATCGCCCGTTCCGTCTTCGGATACCGGTTGACCAGCGCCCAGAACGCCGCGTCGTGCCCCGGCTCGCTCAGGTGCGCCAGCTCGTGGATCAGCACGTAATCCAGCACCCACTGCGGCACCCGCTGGAGCCGGTCGCTGACTCGGATGGTCGCGTCCACCGGCGTGCACGACGCCCATCTGGTCCGCATCGGCGGCACCCACCGCACGCTGGACGGCAGCGCTTTCCCGTTCAGGTACTTCGCCCCGAGCACCGCGCAGCGCGCCAGCAACGCCGCGTCCGACGTCTTGGGCGGCGTCTTCTTCCCTCCGGAGCGCAGCAGCCTGCGCTCCATCTCCGCGACCCAGTGTGTCTCTTCCTCTTGGGTCATCCGTGCCGGGATGAGGACGACCAGGGTGTCCTCGTTCCAGTACGCGGTGACCGTCCGGTGCCTGCGCTGGCTGCGCCGCACCTCGACCTTGTGTTGAGAAGTGTCCGACGGGGCCTTCTCGCCCCTGCCTCTCAGGGAGGGCATCCGTGCTTCGACCACTCGACAACGGTAAGGCTCAGCACCGACAACTTGGAGCGCCGAAAGGTCACAGCCCTGAGTTGTCCACAAGTAGATTTCCCTGTGGACAACTCGGCTTCTCACCCGCGAGTGGCGTTCCGGAGGCGCCAGGCTGGCTGCATGACCTTGTCCAGTGTTCCGCCGCCGGACGTACTCCTCCCGGCGTACCCGACGTTGCTTCCGGGCATCCACGTGCTCGAACGCGACGGCGACGAGATCCAGTTCGGCCTCGACCCCCGCCACGGCATCATCGCCAACGGCCTGCCCGCGGCGATCGTCGACAGCGTCCGCAGGCTGGACGGACGGCGCGGGCTCGAAGACGTCCTGCTCGCTGTAGGCGAACACCAGGACCAGTACCGGCTGCTGCTGAAACAGCTGGCCGCACTCGGTTTGGTCACGGAAGCGGCGAAGAAGAGCGCGAAACGAATCGAAACCGGCTTGTGGTCGCTGCGTGCCCGGCACTACCAGCCAGCGCTCACAGATCGCCGCTGGCAAAGTCTGGTCGCGGTCCACGGCAGCGGGCGGATCGCCGTCGCGGTCGCCGCGCTGCTCGCGACGTCCGGAGTCGGGCACCTCGACATCCGCGCGTCCGGCACGGTCACCGAAGCCGATCTCGGTTCCGGGTTCACGCCTGCTGAGCTGGGCCAACCTCGGCAACGCGCGATCCGGAACGTCGTCGCCCGGGTCGCGCCCGACGTCACCACTGCCCGAAACCAGCGCCGCCTCCCCGACCTCGTGCTGCTCACCGACACTCTCGTCCCGCCGCCCGAGGAGGTGGCCGAACTGGTCGACTCGGGGACCTCGCACCTGCCGGTCCGGGTGTGCGAGGGCACGGGCATCGTCGGACCGCTCGTGGTGCCTGGCCGCAGTGCCTGCCTCCGCTGCTGTGACCTGCACCGAAGCGACGCTGATCTGTCGTGGCCAAGGATCGCGTCACAGCTGGTAGGCCGGATTCCGCGGGCTGATCTCGGTGCCGTGCACGCCTGCGCCTCGCTCGCCGTCGCGCAGGCGATGCGGCTGCTCTCGCCGAGCGAAACCCCGCCGCCGGCCTGGAACGCCACGCTCGAGATCGACAACTTCGACGGAAAGCTGCACCGCCGTAACTGGGAGCCACATCCGGACTGCGGCTGTGGGGCACCTGTCCCCGTCGAGGAAGGCCCCGCACCGGCGGAGGAAGCCGCGAAGGAGGTGCTGCAAGAGACGTAGGACACACCTGGGTGCTGTCAGCGGGCTGCGGTTGTCGTGCTCGCCAAGGCAGAATCGCAGAGTGACCGACTTTCGCGACCGCACCGGAGACCGCGATTCCGCCATGCCGCGCCGGGGCGCGGCCCGTACCGCGAAGCTGGCGAGCCTTCCGCTCGGCATCGCCGGACGAGCCGTGGGCGGCTGGGGCAAGCGGCTAGCGGGGCAGAGCGCTGAGCAGGTGAGCGCGACGCTCTCGGCCAAGGCCGCTGAGCAGCTGTTCGAGGTGCTGGGCACGCTCAAGGGCGGCGCGATGAAGTTCGGGCAGGCGCTGAGCGTGTTCGAGGCCGCGGTGCCGGACGACATGGCGCAGCCGTATCGGGAAGCGCTGACGAAGCTGCAGTCGGCCGCGCCGCCGATGCCTGCCCGGCAGACCCACCGCGTGCTCGCCGAGCAACTGGGCCGGTCCTGGGTCGGACGGTTCTCGCACTTCGACGACGAGCCCGCCGCCGCGGCGAGCATCGGCCAGGTGCACCGCGCGACCTGGCACGACGGTCGCGAGGTCGCGGTCAAGGTCCAGTACCCGGGCGCGGACGAGGCGCTGCGCAGCGACCTGCGCCAGTTGCAGCGGTTCAGCAGGCTGTTCCAGGCTTTCGTTCCTGGCACCGACGTGAAACCGCTGCTCACGGAGCTCGCCGAGCGGATGGACGAGGAGCTCGACTATCTCGCCGAGGCCGACAACCAGCGCGCGTTCGCGAAGGCGTTCGAGGGCGACCCCGAGTTCCTGATCCCGCGCGTCGTGGCGAGCGCGCCGAAGGTCGTGGTCAGCGAGTGGGCCACCGGCACCCCGCTGGCGAAGATCATCTCGGACGGCGACGCCGCCACCCGAAATCTCTCTGGACGGCTTCTCGCAGAGTTCCACTACTCGTCGCCGACACGGGCGCACCTGCTGCATTCCGATCCGCACCCCGGCAACTTCATGCTCACCGGCGACGGCAGGCTGTGCGTCATCGACTTCGGCGGCGTCGCGAAGCTGCCGCACGGAATTCCGCGGCACCTGGGCGAAATCACGCGGCTCGCCCTGGACGGCGACTCCGACGAACTGATGCGGTTGCTGCGCGAGAACGGTTTCGTGCGCGCAGATTCGTCCCTGGAAGCAGACGAGGTGCTGGCCTATCTCGCACCGTTCACCGAACCGCTGGCCGAGCCGACGTTCCACTTCACGCGTCGCTGGATGCAGCGGCAAGCCGGCCGCGTCGGCGACTCCCGCGGCAACGACTTCCACGTCGGCCGCTCGCTGAACCTGCCGCCGGAGTACCTGATGATCCATCGGGTCACCGCAGGCTCGACGGGCATCCTCTGCCAGCTCGACGCCGAGATCCCGGCCCGCGGCATCGTGGAACGGTGGCAGCCCGGGTTCGCCGCCTGAGTTATCCACAAGGCAGGGGGACAACACGGAGTTGTCCACAGATTGCGCAGGGTGGTTTCGCGCGGTTGATCAAGGCGTCATTCTCGATGTATGGCGACTACAACAAGCACTGACTCCCTCACTTTCGGAGATCTGGTTTCCCACGGAGTTCTCCACCGGAGTCATTTGCGCGTAGCGGGAATCTCGGACCGAAGAGCCGCACAGCTCTCCGGCCCGGGCGGACCGTGGCGGCAGGTGTACTCCGGCGTGTACCTCGTGCACGACAAACCTCCGAGCCGGGAAGAACTTCTGCACGCAGCCGTTGCCCGCTACGGCCCCGGAACAGTCATCACGGGCACAGATGCGTTGTGCGCACACGGAATCACTCATCCGCGGACTCCGGAAATCCATCTTCTGGTGCCGCACAACCGAAGGCCGTCCAACGAACCGAGCGTCATCACGTACCGCACCGCGCGGATGCCCAAAGCAATCCTGATCGACGGCCTGCCCTACGCAAGCGCCGCCCGCGCCGCTCTCGACCTGGCCCGCAGGGAAAACGATCCGGACGAGATCGCCAGACTGGTCTCGCTGCCGCTGTACTGGGGGCTGGCGGACCGCGCCGAGCTGACGACGGAACTGAACACCGGAAACCAGCGTGGCTCCGCGGCCGTGCGCACAGTCCTGCGCAACCTCGACGACCAAGAAACCTTCGCGCACGGGCAAGCACTCCGGGTCCTCCAACGAACACCGCTGCCGACCCCGCAGTGGAACGTCGCAGTCTGCGACCGCCGCGGCCGCCGACTCGGTACCGCGGATGCTTGGTGGGACGAAATCGGGCTCGCCTGGCGCTACCGCACCGCAGCGGGCCCCGAAGACTTCAGCCACCTAGCCCTCGCCGCGACCGGCACCGTGCTGTTTCGGTGCACCCCACGACAACTCCGGGAATCACCGGAGGAGATGAGCACCGAACTCCTCAACGCCTACCGCCACGCGGCGCGCACGCCTCGACCCAAGGTGCGCGCCGTCTACAAGACGGGAAATGCCGCATGACCCGAACCTGACACCCGGGCCGGACGATTTGGGTGGCGATTCGGGGCGGGGCCAGACGTTTCGGGGCCAGGCTGGACGAGTCGGGCGAGGCTGGTGCTGTCACCAGCGCTTGTCGGGCAGTCTGCGTCCCGCCGCGGTTGCTCGCGTGACCCCGTCACCAGTACTCGTCAGGCAGCTTGCCCTCGATGTCCCGGACGTGGCTGCGCGCGCAGTCCGGGCAGAGCCAGCGTTGCTTGCCGCCTTCCTTGGTGCTCACCCAGGCCAGGGTCGCGAGCGGGTCGGTTTCGGCGGCACGTGCTCGGCCGCACCATGAGCACGTGGGGTCGGGGGCGGTCACGGTCGGCGTCCGTGGTGCACGGTGCGGGCGCCGAGCAGGAAGAGGTCGCGGCGTTTGCCGAGGTAGTCAGGGCTGTCCGGGTCGAGCAGGGAAGTCAGTGTCGCGCGGTCGTCGTCTGCTAGATGGTCGGCACCGTGGGTCGCGAGGCGGGAAAGGTGGTGGTGCACATAGTCAGTGAGACCGTCGGGGCCTGGTGCGGGATGGTCTACCAGCGCGCTGAACGAGCTGACGTCAGCGAGCCCGGCGCGTTCGAGCGCGACTGTCCAGCCGTAGGGCATCGGCACGGTGCCGTCGATGCCCTCGCGCATCCCGACGAACCACTCAGCCTGCGCGGCCTGCAACCGGTCCTCCAGACCAGGCCGGCCGATTCCGAGATCCCAAGGGAGGCAAGAAAAGGACAACCCACCCTCAGCGAGCGCGACCACACCGCCAGTCCGCGCGACGGCGGCGAGCGTGCCGATCGCGGCCTGCTGGTCCGGAAGGTGATGGACCACGCGCGACGCCCAGACGAGATCCGCGGCGGGCAGCGAGTCGGGCAAAGCGGCGTCGGCGAGGTCGGCGGTAACGGCACGAACCTCGACTGTCGGCGCAGTGCCTTCGGCTTCTGCCTCGGCGGCGGCGCGTACGGCGCGTTCGGCCTCGTGGAGAAGCTCGGGCGTCGCGTCGACCAAGATGATTGTGCCGCCGTTTTGGGTGGCCAGGGCTTGGGCGAAGTGGGTGCTCATGCCGCCGGCACCGCAGCCTAGGTCGACGATCGTCGGGCTGGCGGGGAGTTTCGCAGTCAGGCATGCGGCGATGGCCGACTGTGCGGGAGCGTCGAGGGTATCGGCTGCGCGGAGGAGAACCAGCCGGTCAGCCCAGTCGATGTGGTCGTGCGTATGTCCGGACACGGGGCTCATTGAACACCCGTCCGCGGTCCCCGGACGAGAACGAGCCTGGACGATCCCCCGACGGACCTTCCAGGCTCGTTCCGATGAAGTCGTGAGCTGCGGAGCCGGTCGCGTGGACGCCTGCCCCTCCCCATGGGCGAAGCGTCTTGCGCGGTAGCTCGCTGCCCGGGTCGGCAGAACCGGCGGTGGTCGCTCAAGCCGGCCGAGCTGCCTAGGTCGGTGGAACCGAGCGAGCCCGGGCCGACGGATTCCCGATCACCAGCTCGCAGTCGGTGATCGGGCGAAGCCGGGGCGTCGGAACCTGCTCGATTCCACGCTGTTTGAGGCAGGGCAGCCGGAATCGAGCAGGAGCAACGGAAGGCCGACACCCGCCAGCCAGGACTGGAGGCAATCCTGGTGGCGGGCATCGACTTCCGAAGGAAAACCGACGGCTGGACGGCTAACCCAGCGGCCAGGGCCAGAGGCAGCGTTGGCCGCTGGACGCCGAACTCCCGGACAAAGGGCCAGCGCCAGGTCAGGCAACGTCGGCCGAAGCCGGGCCTGCCAGACAGAACCGACTCAGGCCGGACCTGCCAGACAGAGCCGGCCCCAGCCAGACCTGCCAGACAAGGCCGACCCCAGCCGAACCCGCCAAACGGAGCCAACCCCAGCCGGACCCACCAGACAAAGCGGACCTCAGCCGGATCCGCCAGGCAAAACCGACCCAAGCCGGGTCTGCCTGGCCGGACCGGGCCGCATTAGTTGGGTGGCTGGTATCGCTCCGCTCGGCTGGTCGCCCAGCGGGCTACCCGCGACCAGCGGCGCGCGGCGCGCGCCTGGCGCCACGGGCGTTGGGTTTCTTGTTCGGTTATCAGGTCGCGTATTCGCGCTCGGGACAGTTCTTCATGAAGCAACATCGTCGTGATCTCCTGAGACTTGTTCTGCTTGGGTTTGGGCTGCACCCGGACTGGTTTCGCGGTGCGGGCCTCGAAATCGCGCGTGGTGATGAGGTCGACGGTCATGCGGCGGCGCTCCGGGCTGCGGCGGCGGGTTCGAGGGTGGCGTTCTTGCGCGGACGGCCACGGGGCCGCTTGCGCGCGATCACCGCACCGCGCTCGAAGATCTCCCCTCCCCAGACACCCCACGGCTCACGCCGGGCGAGTGCACCCGCGAGGCAGGCCTCGCGGACCGGGCAGCCGGCGCAGAACGCCTTGGCCCGCTCGAGTTCCGCGGGCGATTCGGCGAACCAGAGGTCCGCGTCGCGCGAGCGGCAGGGGAGTTCCGGCTCGGCGACGCCGTCGAGCAGGTCGCCGATGTCGAACCCTTCGGCTAAGGGGCCCTCGGCGAGGGCGATGGCGGAAGACATTTCCGTGCTCCTTTGCGATGCGGTGGTGGTGTGGCGGTGGGCGATCGAACTGGACAACTTGTTCCTTCTTGTTGTGCAGCCAAAAAAAACACGAAGGCCGCGGATCCGGTTACCGGTTCCGCGGCCTTCGTGAGCCTTGAGTCCTGACCTACGTCAGGAACTTCGCTCCCGTAACGACAACGGAACACGGAACTGCTTGATGGTCGGCAGATCGACATCAACCTGCGGGTACGCGGCAACAACGGCGGCGCTCGCGAGAGTGATGCCGGCCGGGGCCCCGTTGCGCTCGATGCGACGCAAACCGTCGTTGTGACGACGCGTTCCGTCGATGTGCGCGAACGTGGACACACCGGTGCCCTGGCGCGGGGCGGCGGCGGCCATGCACAGCGACAGACCGGTGCCAGGGCTCGTGTACATCAGTTTGCTGATCATTTCACCGGCACCGCCTTTCTCTGTCGGACCGCGCCGCGCGAGGCGGCAACCGTCGTGTTCATCCCCAGACCGGGCCTTCGCCCGGGTGCTTACGCAGGCTATGCGCCCCGGCACAGCCGGGGCAACTTATTTTCCGAAATCTCTGCCGAAAAGCTGAAGATCGCCCCCGAGCTGCAGGTTCGCCGCATCGATCACCGCGAAGACGCGGTCAAGATCGCATCGACGAGCGGACCACGTCGAGCACTTCCGCGCCGAACCGCTCCAGCTTCGTCGCCCCGATCCCGGAGATCGACACCAGCGCGCCGTCGTCGGTCGGCCGTTGCTCGGCGATCGCCATCAGCGTCGCGTCAGTGAACACGACGAATGCCGGGACCTTCAACTCCCGCGAACGCTCCCCGCGCCACGTCTTCAGCTTCTCCAGCAAGTCCTCATCCACTGTGGACGGACACTTCCCGCACCGCCCCAGCTTGACCTCCATGGTCTGCACCAGCGGGCCGCCGCACAGCCGGCAGCGGGCGACGTTCGAGCCTGGCTTCGCCACCTGCTGCGAACGGGCGATGCGCGCCGCCGGGTGGTCCTCCGGGATCAGCCCGTACAGGAACCGCGACCGCCGCCGGTTGCGTCCCCGGCCCTGCCCGCGCGAGAGCGACCACGAGAGCGACAGGTGCACCCGAGCCCGCGTGACGCCGACGTAGAACAGCCGCCGTTCCTCTTCGATCGCGGCGTCGTCGCCGTCCGCGTGCAAGATCGGCATCGTGCCCTCGGACAGCCCGACGAGGAACACTGCGTCCCACTCGAGCCCCTTCGCCGCGTGCAGCGACGCGAGCGTGACGCCTTCGACCGTCGGCGGGTGCTGCGCCGCCGCGCGCTGCTCGAGTTCCGCGACGAATCGCGGCAGGTCCGCGTCCTCGACCGACGCCGCCAGCTCCTCGGCCAGCTCCACCAGCGCGAGCAGCGCGTCCCACCGCTCCTTCGCCGCTCCGCCGGATGGCGGCTGCTCGGTCAGCCCGACCCGCGCGAGTACCGAGCGCACCGCCGTGACCAATTCCAGCGAAGTCGGTTCCATCGACGCCGTGCGCAGCGCCGACATCGCCTGCCGCACTTCGGTGCGCTGGAAGAACCGCTCGCCGCCGCGGACCAGGTACGGAATCCCCGCTTCGGTGAGCGCCTGCTCGTACGCCTCGGACTGCGCGTTCACCCGGAACAGCACCGCGATCTCGCTCGCCGGCACGTCCGCGTCGAGCAGTTCGCGGACCCGGCGCGCGACCGCGCTGGCCTCGGCGGCTTCGTCCTCGTACTCGGCGAACCGCGGTTCCGGTCCGTCCGGCCGCTGCCCGATCAGCTTCAGCCGCGACCCGGCCGGACGTCCGCGCGCCGCGCCGATCACGCGGTTCGCGAGCGCGACGACCTGCGGCGTGGACCGGTAGTCGCGTTCGAGGCGCACGACCGTCGCCTCCGGGAACCGCCGGGTGAATTCCAGCAGCGACTTCGGCGAGGCGCCGCCGAAGGAGTAGATGGTCTGGTTGGCGTCGCCGACGACGGTCAGGTCGTCGCGGCCGCCGAGCCACGCGTCGAGCAGCCGCTGCTGCAACGGCGTGACGTCCTGGTACTCGTCGACCACGAAGCAGCGGTACCGGTCGCGGAACTCGGCCGCGACCGCCTCGTGTTTCTCCAGCACCGCGGTCGTCTGCAGGAGCAGGTCGTCGAAGTCGAGGACCTGCGCGTTCGTCTTCAGCTCCTCGTACCACCGGTAGACCTCGGCGACCTGCGCGACCGGCGCGGGAGTGTCGCGCTGCATCCGCGCGGCGACCGACGGGTACTCGTCCGGCGAGACGAGCGACGCCTTGCTCCATTCGATTTCGCTCGCCAGGTCGCGCAGCACCTCGGTCTCGGTGCTCAGCCGGACGCGCTGGGCGGCCTGCGCGACGAGCCGGAACTTGTTGTCGACCAGGTCCCACGGCCGGTCGCCGACGACCCGCGGCCAGAAGTAGCGGAGCTGACGGCGGGCAGCGGCGTGGAACGTCAGCGCCTGCGCCGCGTCGACCCCGAGGCCGCGCAGCCGGGTGCGCATCTCCCCCGCCGCGCGCGTCGTGAAGGTGACAGCCAGTACCTGCCCGGCCGCGACGTGGCCCGATCGGACCAGGTGGGCGATGCGGTGCGTGATCGTCCGGGTCTTTCCGGTGCCCGCGCCGGCGAGGACGCACACCGGGCCGCGGGGGGCCGCCGCGGCGGCGCGCTGCTCGGGATCAAGCCCGTCGAGCAGGCCCGCGCGGGCCTGCCGGCTCTGGGGAGACGATGCGATGGCCACCCCGCGATCCTCGCAGAGGGGGCCGACGGATTCCCGGCCGGGCACGCGGCCGTATCCTGGTCATATGGCGGGCAAGCAGGACAAGGAAGCGGCCAAGCAGGCCAAGCGGGAAAAGCGCGCTGCGAGCAAGGCCCGGCGCGGCCAGCTGTTCGAGGCGTTCAAGATGCAGCGCCGCGAAGACCCGATGCTCATCCCCTGGATGGTCGGTTCGATCGTGGTGGTCGCCGGTGTGCTGTTCGGCATCGGGTTCCTTTTCGACATCCAGTGGACGCTGCTGCCGCTGGGCATCGTGCTCGGCATCCTGCTCGCCGTGATCATCTTCGGCAGGCGCGTGCAGCGCACGGTTTACGGGAAGGCCGACGGCCAGCCCGGCGCGGGAGCCTGGGCGCTGGAGAACATGCGCGGAAAGTGGAAGGTCACGCCGACCGTCGCCGCGACGACCCAGCTCGACGCCGTCCACCGCGTGCTCGGCCACCCCGGCGTGATCCTCGTGGCGGAAGGCGCCCCGCACCGGGTGAAGAGCCTGCTCGCGCAGGAGAAGAAGCGCGTGTCCCGGCTGGTCGGCGACACCCCGATCTACGACGTGACGATCGGTCACGAGGACAAGCAGGTCCCGCTCAAGAAGCTGCAGTCGCACTTGGCGAAGCTGCCGCGCAACCTCAAGCCGGCCCAGGTCGACGCCCTCGAAGCGAAGCTGGCCGCCCTCGGCTCGCGCGGCGCGGCGATGCCGAAGGGACCGATGCCCGCGGGTGCGAAGATGCGGAACGTCCAGCGCACCATCCGCCGTCGCTGACGCTGCTTACCGAGAACCCCCGGCCCGCTGCGGCCGGGGGTTCTTTGTTTTTCGAAGCAAGCGGGTCCGGCCGCCGCCGTGCGCGTCTTCCGACCGGCGTCAGCGCATCCGGATGACGACGGTGTTGGTGACGCGGTCGAGCCAGTTGCGGCCGTCCGCGTTGCGCACCAGCGGCGGGAGCAGCAGCACGGTCAGCACCATCCGCACCAGCGCGCGCCACGCGCCGACCATCGCCGCGCCGTCGAGGCGGGCCACCCGGATGCCCAGTGCCGCCATGCCGGGCGTGAAGCCGAAGAAGGTGACCGGGATGACCGTGATGACCGCCCAGACCGCGCCCGCCCAGAGGTTGAACGTCTGCATCACGGCGGCGTCCTGCAGGTCGTAGCGCACGAACAGGGCCGTGATCAGCGAGGCGAGCACCAGGTCGAGCACCAGCGCGAGGAAACGCGGACCCCCGCCCGCCACCGCGCCCACGCCGGATTCGGGCAGGCCCATCGATTCGCCGCGCCACTTCGGAGCCTCGCGCGGGGCTGTGGTGGAGCCGTCGCCTGCGCCCGGCAGCCATTCACCCGTCCATCTCGCCACCCGTCCAGGGTATGCCGGTGGCGCGGACCACATCCGGCCTGGTCGACTGGGCAGTGGCGGCGGCCCGTTAACACCGGCGAAACATTCGGGTGACGGTCGGGCAACACCGCCCTCTTAGCGTGAGCCGAAGAGAGTACAGCCGCCGGTAACGAACGAGAAGGAGTCACCGAGGGTGCCCACTACTCCAGACGACATTCAGCGCCTCATCGCCGATGAGAAGGTGGAGTCCATCGACGTCAGGTTCTGCGACCTGCCGGGCGTCATGCAGCACTTCACGGTGCCCGCGAAGGCGTTCGACCTGGAGGCGTACGAAGAGGGTCTCGCCTTCGACGGCTCCTCGGTGCGCGGCTTCCAGTCGATCCACGAGTCCGACATGCTGCTGCTGCCGGACCCCGAGACGGCGCGGATCGACCCGTTCCGCAAGGCGAAGACGCTCTCGCTGAACTTCTTCGTGCACGACCCGTTCACCCGTGAGGCCTACAGCCGCGACCCGCGCAACATCGCGCGCAAGGCCGAGCAGTACATCTCCGAGTACGGCGTCGCCGACAACGTCTACTTCGGTCCCGAGGCGGAGTTCTACATCTTCGACTCGGTCCGTTTCGAGGACGCCGAGCACCTGTCGTTCCACGAGATCGACTCGGTCGAGGGCTGGTGGAACACCGGAGCCGACACCGAGGGCGGGAACCAGGGCTACAAGACCCGGTTCAAGGGCGGCTACTTCCCCGTCCCGCCGGTCGACCACTTCGCCGACCTGCGCGACGACATCGTCCGCCAGCTGACGAACTCCGGCTTCGAGATCGAGCGCGCGCACCACGAGGTGGGCACCGCGGGCCAGACGGAGATCAACTACAAGTTCAACACGCTGCTGCACGCCGCGGACGACCTGCAGCTGTTCAAGTACATCGTGAAGAACACCGTGTTCGCCGCGGGCAAGACCGCGACGTTCATGCCGAAGCCGCTCGCCGGCGACAACGGCTCGGGCATGCACTGCCACCAGTCGCTGTGGAAGGACGGCCAGCCGCTGTTCCACGACGAGTCCGGCTACGCGGGCCTGTCCGACACGGCGCGGCACTACATCGGCGGCCTGCTCAAGCACGCGCCGAGCCTGCTGGCCTTCACGAACCCGACGGTGAACTCCTACCACCGCCTGGTCCCGGGCTTCGAGGCCCCGGTCAGCCTGGTGTACTCGCAGCGCAACCGCTCCGCCTGCGTGCGCATCCCGATCACCGGCAACAACGCGAAGGCCAAGCGCGCCGAGTTCCGCTGCCCGGACTCCTCGGGCAACCCGTACCTCGCGTTCTCGGCGATGATGATGGCCGGGCTCGACGGCATCAAGAACAAGATCGAGCCGCCGGAGCCGATCGACAAGGACCTCTACGAGCTGCCGCCCGAGGAGGCCAAGAACGTCAAGCTGGTCCCGGGCGACCTCGGCACCGTGCTGGACACCCTGGAGCAGGACCACGACTACCTGCTCGAGGGCGGCGTCTTCACGCCCGACGTGATCGAGACGTGGATCCAGTACAAGCGCGAGAACGAAATCGACCCGCTGCGGCTTCGTCCGCACCCGTACGAGTTCTCGCTGTACTACGACGTGTGATCGGCGCGGGGCTGTGACCAGGCATTTCACTGGTCCGAGCCCCCGCCAGGCCGTCACCAGGCCGTCAAAGGTCAGCAGGTGACGACCCACAAGACACGGGACGGCGGTCGAGGGGATTCCCCGACCGCCGTCCCGTTCTTTGTGCCCTTGTCGTTTCACGCGGCGTCTTTCCGGCGGAACACCTCATCGATGGCCCGCCGGGTCCGCTCTGAACTCGTCGGCATGAGGTGCGTGTAGACGCGGAGGGTGAACGCCGGATCGGCATGACCGAGGTACTCGGCGAGTGCCCGGATGCTCTCCCCCGCATCTAGAAGTGCCGACGCGTAGAAGTGCCGGAGCGCATGAAACCCTTCGGCCCGGCCTGGCGCTTCCACCCCTGCCTCCCGAAGAGCAGGTTTCCAGGTGTGGTGGTTGAACGAGTGCCGGTGAAGCTGGTTGCTCTCCCGGGTGTAAACCAGCAACCGCACCGTGACCGGCTTGCCATCCGGCACCTCCCACGGAAGCGTCACAGCCAACGGCGGGAACCGCTTCATGTGCTCCTTGATCGCCGTCCGGACCTCCGTCGACAGCGGCACTTCCCGCGTCTTGCGATGTTTGGGCAGCGCGAAAACCATCCGACCGCGAACGATCTTGACCTGACGTTCGACTTTGAGCATGTCGGAGTCCTCAGCCATATCGTCCGGGGACCAGCCGAACACTTCCCCTTGCCGGAGTCCGCAACCTGCACCGAGCGGCACCATGACGCCGTAACGATCGCCGAGTGCCTTCCGCACCGCGTGTACCCGCTTCTCCTGCCAGGGAACGACTTTCGGATACTCGCCGCGCGGTTTGGTGACCGACTTGGCGTTGCACGGGTTCTTGTTGATCCGTTCGTCGTCGATGGCCGCAGCGAAGATTGCCGAAACATTGGCGAAGATCGTCCGACGGTAGGTCTCGGCCAGCCCCTTCTTTTGCAGCCCGCGATCCCACTCACGGATCGTGGACGGACGGATAGCAACCAGCGACTTGTCACCGAGCACCGGGTAGACGTGCAGCTTGAGCCGAAACTCGGTCCCTTCCCGACTTGATTCGTCGAACGTCTGAGAATTGAGCCAGCTCTCCCCAAATTCACGGAATGTCACACGCCCTGCTTCCGGGTCGAGGTAGGTTCCCTGGTTCTTGTCGTTCTCGACCTTGTGCAAGAAGTTGCGAGCCGCAGTCAACTGCCGGTCCGCGAACATCTTGGATCGCTCCCGCTTGCCAGGGTCCAAGTACCGGACCTTGTACCGCAGGCCGGTACCGTAAATCTCGGTCTTCTCCTTGACCGGGTTACCCTTGCTGTCTAGCACAGGCTTTTCGGTCTCCGGGTCGATCTTGGTCCGATACCAGCGATCTTGGATATGCCCCATGACGCACTTCTCCTCTGAGTTGAATTGGGAATTGTTCAGGCCGTGTCGGCGAACCAGTTCCGAACTTCGACCGGGTCATAGCGAAGGTGCTTTCCCATCTTTCGCCCTGGCGGGCCGTAGTTGCGCTTCCTCCACGCGCGCAACGTTTCGACCGAAACACGCAAGAAGGCCGCTACGTCGTCGAGCGTCCAAAGCGGGTCGATCGCACGCACGTTGTCCATGGCTCCCCCTTTCACGCTGCGATCTGAGTTGCCGAAATTTCCGGCGGACTGGCGGCGAGTAGTGCGCGGTCGTATTCGGCTTTCCAGGCGATGCGTTCGGCGATGGCGTGCATCACCAGGTGCGGCCTCGGTGGCACATGCGGGTCGGCGGCGTCGACCTTGCGCCAGACGAGCCGGGCAGGATCGGGTTGCGGCTTCTCAATTCCCACCGCTGCGAGCGCATCCAGGACGAAGCCGCGCCGGTCGGCCTTGTGGTCCACGAGCGTCTTGCCCGACCACTTCCGCGACACCAGCACCCGACGCCCCGGCAGGCCGAGCGTGGTCCGCCGGTGCGCCCGGCCTTTGCAGTGCCCCGGGGTGGTCTTTCCGTTGGCCCCCTTGGGTTGGATGCCGTAGAGCAGCCACACCGCGCACCGAGGGGAACAGGGCGTGATAGCCAGCTCGGCGAACAGCCGGTCGTGGTGGTCAGCCAGCGCCGCCGTGTCGGCCTCGACCACCTCACCAGTGGACTTGGTCAGGTACTTCGTCAAGTAGCCGATATGGCGGCCAGCCTCTTCACTCCCGCCGAGGATGCCCTTGGAATGCACCTGCCGCCCGAAAGTCGCCACATGCGCCGGAGTCTCAACCTGCTCTACCGCCTGGTCCCAGGACACCAGCGGCTCTCGGGTGACGGGATCGACGAACCCGCGTTCCGGACCGTCCCAGGCGGGCATCCGGTCGACATAGACGATCTCGTCGTGATTCGGCCACCAGACCTGGTGATAGGTGGCTTCGGTGACCTGCCGAATCACCTCGTGCGGCACCGTTCCCCGGATCGCTGTGTGCAGGTGCGGCGCGGTCCGCTTCTGCGGCTCCACGGTCGCGAAGTACTGCACGTCCCAGCCCACGACCCGGCGCAGGTTCTGCCACCACCGATCCACCAACGCCGAGAAATGCACTGCATCCCGCGCCGCCCGCCGATAGTCATAGCCAGCCGGATTCACCGGCGAACCGTCACCGCGGACCGGCCCATAGGTGTCGCAGGTCAGCGTGACGAACATCGACGGCCGGAACCGCCCCGCGTACTCCCGCCCCACCGTGGTCTTGGCGACCTTGCGCCGAGGAAGGTTCGGCGCGTCCTGCCGCCGCTTCGTCGACCGCTTCACCGCCTTCCTGGTCGGCAGGTCGACCGAGGGCAGACGGCCCCGGACGCCGAGTTGCCGAAGTTCTTCGTCGACCCCTCGGATTTCCTCTCGCAGTTCCTCAGCCTCAGCAGGGTCGCGGTCGGCGACCTCTCGGTATGACGCGACGAGGTCCGCCCGGAATGTCAGTAGCTCCGTCTGGTCCTCGGTGGGCTCGTCCGACCCGAGATCGGGTTCCTCCGTCATGTGCCAGCCTTCGCGGCACTGGACTTGCCGCAACGCCTTGGCTTTCCGCGCGCACGGCAGGCACACCGATTCCACAGTGGACCCGCACGGCACCGGCACGTATCGAATCTCGCCGGTGTCCTGGTCGCCGACCTCCATCGTGAACGGACGTACGCACACGCCGTGTTTCTCTGCTGTGGCGCGGATGACGTCGTCGGCAAGGGGTGCTCGCATTCGCTCCGCGCGCGTGGTCGTGTCGCTCATCAGGCAGCCACCTCCCCGGGCGTAGTCCAGTCCCGCAGCAGATACACCGGCATGGTTTGTTTCGCGCCCGCAGGAAGATCCGGGAAGGTGCGAGCGTCGAACGGGACCGCGCCGTAGACCCGCACCGGGATTCCGCACGGGGTGCGTCCGGTGATCGAGAGGTGCACCGAGTCGCCTTCTCGCACGCGCCAGAGCGAGGCCGTGACGTCGTCGAGAGTGTTCGCCCAGACCAACAGGGCACGGGCGACCTCGGGCAGCCCGTCGACGTCGGGTTGCACCGAGATCGGTCGGGACCAGGCCGAGACGTCCAGGGCCGCGACCGGCGGGAGCTGGTGCAGGTCGAGGTGGTCCCGGATCGCGTCGAGGAAGACCATCAGCGAATTCATGCCGCCACCCCCTGCACTCGGGAGCGCAGATCGGCACTGCCGCCGTTGGTGACGTAGCCCTCCAGTGCCTTGACCGTCTCGTCCGACACCCAGCCCGCACGGACACGCAGCGGCTCGCGGATGCCTTCGCCCCACACGTAGCCGACACCGGCTTCCGAGTCACCGATCCGGTTCGCCCACGCACCGCGTTCGTACGCACCGTCGCCGAGCACCATCCCGACGTGGTTCTTGGAGGTCACGCGCAGGCAGACGCGGCGGGTGAACAGCTCCCGCACCGGAACCGTGTCCTTGGTCGGTTCCTGGACGTAGCCGCGGACCGAGATCCCGAGCGCCCGCCCCTGCGTGGTCAGCAGTGCGACGCGTTCAACGATCGCATCCCGCGTCTTGCGGTCGGTGTACTTCGTCAGTGCGCCGATCTCGTCGAACTCCAGCAGCTCCAACGGATGCTCCGTCGACACGGGGATCGTGCGCACGCGCCCGGAGAAGGCCCGCTTCCGCGATTTCATCTCGTCCACCAGGCCGTCAAGCACCTCCAGCGCGTCCTTGCCCGACACCGCGTAGCGGGCGAAGATCCCGCGCCCGTAGGCGAGTTCCATCCCCTTCGGATCAATCCCGGACATCCGCACCACACCCGAACGGATCGCCGACGCGGCCGAGACCAGCGGGCACCACATCACCGAGTTCTTGCCCGCGCCCGACGCACCAGCCGTCAGGATGTGCGCACCAGCGCCGAGCAGCGGAACGTGCCACGCCTTGCCGTACTCGGTCCGGCCTGCCCACACGTTGCGCAGGTCAACCCCGCCGGCCTCGGCACCGTCCGGCAGAGGCAGGCACGACACCACCGAGGACAGCCGGTCATGCCGCTGGAAATCGATGGAGACAACGTTGGGTTCCAGCTCCCGCACCTGGCATCGCGCGACCTTCCGCGCCACCGCCAAGGCCCGTGCGGCCTCGTCGAAATCCTCCGGCTTCTGACCGGGCACCAGCTCTACCCGCACCTCGTCCCACGAGGCACCGGAACGGACCTTGCGCACCTTCGGCGTCCGGGCCGACGACGTCCCAGCCGATGTGCGGGTCAGCGTGCGACGACGACCGACAAGGTTCACATTGACCACGACTGGCAACGCTTCGTCCCGCACCGACAGCCCACAGGCGTGCAGCCAGGCCGGAAGCTTGCGGCCGTAGACGAACCACCTCGCCCACCACGAGCGCAGGAACCGCCAGCACCACTGGTCGAACGACACTGGGCCGATCAACCGCCACACGCCCAGCACGAACCCGACCCCACCGAGAACGCAGACGAGCGAGACCCAGCCCGCCAGTTCGCACCACACATAGATCCCGACCACGGCCAGGCTGGTACGCCACCGCGTCACCACCTGCGCCAACACCCAGACGGCGGCCTTGCACAACCACCACAGGGCGACAAACACCACCGCAGCAGCCGCCAGAACCTCCAGCACGGACGCCAGCGCCCGGCCGATCTTGTGCAGCACCCACACACCCAGGCCCAAGAACCCAAGGGCCGCAGTCAAAAACCCGGTCGACATGTGCATCACCGACCACCCCGCACCGAGGACAGGTCGAGCGGCAGCACGCCCAAACACGTGGCGCACTTCGTCTCTCCGGGCAGCAGTTTCGCAAATCGCTTACAGGAACCGCAGCGCGTCCGGGTGACCCCCGTTGACACGCAACGCTTGTCATCGTTTAGCGTTGTCATTGTTCACTTCCGCTGGTTGTGGACAGCGCAGGAGCGGCAAGGTTGGTAGCCGGGTTCCGCTTCTGCGTCTTACGGGTCACGCACACCTGAACGAGGACGTGCTTCATCACCACACGTCCGAGCATGCGTTTTTCTTACTGGTGTTGAATTTTTCTCCGTCTAATGTGGACTATTTCTTTCCGGGTTCACCTTCCTCGGACGGGGAGGAAAGCCGCGCCGCTTGACGTTCTTCGTAGTCCGCCCAGTACAGGGCTTCGTGGTGATGCCAGCGGTCATAGTCCGCGACAGTCCGATACATCCCCGCGTTCGTCAGATGGAAAGCCACCCATTCCGAACGAGCGGCATTGGACGCGGGACGCCGGGACCTCGCCGCGTTGTGCGCGTCTTCCAGCGTCGCCGGTTCAGTCTTGGTCGTCATGCGCCTGCCCTGCCTGTCCGTCGAGGACGGCCGCCAGTTGGTCCGCGCCGTCGCGGAGTTGGCGAAGGAACGTCGCGAACGCCCGCCACTGCGTCGGGTCGGTCGGCGGGGTGATCGCCAAGCTGTCCTTGTCGAGGTAGAGGACCAAGCCCGGCAGGGTTTCCGGGCCACTGGCGTGCATTCCCGCCACCGCTTCCGGGCCAGGCGTCCAGGTCGCGTTGAACGGCACCGTCTTGTCCTTCCTTGTGCTGCCAATGACGTGCCTGATCCTCGAATGCCTCAGCCGCGGACTCGATCGCCGCCAACATCCACCAGGTCAGGTCTTGACGCTCCGCCGCGATCGCCCGCCAGGCCTCAGCGACGACCCACGAAGCGTGCGCCATGACAGACGCCGCCTCGTGGTCGCCCTGACCCGCACGAGCCGCGAATTCCGATGCGGCACCGTACTTGCGGTACGCGTCCTCCCACGCCTTCACTGATTTCTTGGTCACCATTGCGACTCCCAGTCAGGTCGCCGTCAGCGCCGTCACGCGGCCTTAGCCGTCTGCTCCTGCTGCGCCGATCGCGCCGACTTCGACCCGCCACCGCTCGCAACCGCCCTGAAGCCCGTCGCGCGGTAGACGTAGGACTGGTACTTGAACTCGCCATTGCCCGCGACGCGCGGTTCCGCCGTCAGCCCCTCCAACTCGATCGGCCGCATCCCCGGCAGAACCTCACTGGTCGTCGGCACCGGCTGAACGTCCGCCAGGAACGTCACCTCATACGACGCCCGCTTCGCGTTCGGCTCGCTCGGGTCAGTAACCGTCACCTTCCACTGGCGCTTACCCGTCGACTCATCCACCCGCTGCCGAGCAGGCCGACCCGCTGCCCGGTCCTCTCGCGACTGGTACTCGTTGTCCGGCGACACCTCGCCAACCATCACCAAACCCTGCGGGAACGCCTCGTCGAACTCGACCGGGAACCGAAAGCCCTTGCTGATCGCCATGTTGGATTCACCTGCTTCACCGTTGTGTCCCGCCTCACTGGCGGCTACGTACACAATCGGCTGACCAGGAGTTTCATCGAGATGGCGCGGCGGTCTCGTCTTGAACTTCTGACCATCATCGAGTCTCGTCTTTGTCTCATCCGCCTGCTACGGTGGTCGCATGGCGGACCACGACGCGGGACCGGTGACCGAGAAAGCGAACGTGCTCAAGGTGCTGCTCAAGCAGCGGCACCTACAGGGCCATCGGGCGTTCTGCCGCGAGTACGACAAGCACGCCGCCAAGATCGACGACACGTTGAAGGGCGGCTATCCCAGCAAGGCGCAGTTCTACCGGTGGCTTTCCGGGGACGTCCGCGGCCTGCCCTACGCCGACCACTGCCGGATCCTGGAGAGCATGTTCCCCGGGTGGACTGCCGAGCAGCTGTTCCAGGAACACACCGGGGGAATCGGGTTCGTACCCGAGCCACCGTCGACCAAGCCTGTTGCACCCGCTGCGCCGCCGGTTGCTCGCGCTGAGGGCATGGCCGATGTGACCGCCGTTTTCACCACGCGGCCCGAGTTCAGCCACGAGATGCCGCCGCACCGGCTGTTCGATGATGCTGACTCGATCAGCATTGTCGGGCTGTCGCTCAACGCCCTGTGCCAGCAGTACTCCGACCGGTCGCTCATGGAACTGCTGGAGAACGGCACCACGGTCCGCGCACTGTTCCTCGACCCCGCTGGGGAGTACATCAAGGCGCGCGAACGCGAAGAGGGTCACCCGCCGGGCGTTCTCGCCACGTTGACGACGCTGAACACGCAGACCTTGCAGCGTCTCCAGTCCAAGCTCAGCCCCTCCGCGCGAGAGAATTTGCAGATCCGCACGTACGACGAGCCGGTGCGGTTCAACATCACCGTCATTGACAACGACACGTGCGTAGTCCAGCCCTATCTACCGGACGCGCGAGGTGTCGAGTCGCCGACGCTGGTCATGGAACGGCAGGCAGGCAAGCCCGCCGGCCTTTTCGACACGTTCGCCCAGGTCTTTGAGTCCATGTGGGCGCGCTCGACGGAGGTCACCGCGTGAAGAACGACGACCTTGACGCGATGCTCGCTGTGGCGCAAGAAGCCGTAGAAATCGGCCGAAAACTCATGACCACCCAAGGCCCAGGTGAGGTCCATGCCAAAGGAGACCGCGACCTCGTTACTGATCTAGATCTTCGGATCCAACGAGAGGTCCGGGCGTTCCTGGAACGCGCCACACCGGAAATCGGCTTCCTCGGAGAAGAAGAAGGCGGCGGCACCATTGACCCGAGCACACCCCAAGTCTGGGCACTGGACCCCATCGACGGCACGTCCAACTTCGCACACGGCATACCGCTCTGCGCGACCCAGCTAGCACTTGTCAACCACGGCAAACCCGTGGTTGGTGTCGTCGTCGCCCCGTTCCTGGACCTCAGCTATTCCGCGGTTGAAGGGGCAGGCGCGTACTGCAACGGCCAGGCGATCCAAGCCAGCACCAACGACAGTCTCACCCGCGCCATCGTCTCCCTCGGCGACTACGCCACCGGCACCGGTGCGACGGAGAAGAACCGCCGCCGGTTCTCTGTAACCCAAGCCCTAGCCGAGAACGTAGAGCGCGTCCGCATGTTCGGGTCGGCGGCGCTCGACCTCACATTCGTCGCCGAGGGCCGCACAGACGCATGCGTCATCCTGTCCAACAAGCCATGGGACACCGCAGCCGGTGTACTCGTCGCACGCGAAGCCGGTGCTTATGTCACAGACGCCTCAGGCGCGCAGCACACCACCGGCTCTGCCGAGACCGTTGGGGCATCGTCAGCGATTCACCGCGCGTTGACGACAGTTCTCAGCTGACCGCTAGCGGCAACCATCGGTCGGACGAAGACGTCGAGCAACGTCGCAGACGACGTGTTCAGAGTTTCTTTTCTTGTTCAAGGCGGCCCCTGCGGCGCCGCTCGGCCCCAGCTCTCTTTGCCCCGGCCAAGCCCTCGCCGGGGCGTGCGGGCTGACGCCCGGTCCCCGGCGAGTCGGCCGGGGCCGGAAGGCCGATGACCACGGTGGGCCTGATCGAGAAGACCAATGTCCTCGCCGGACGGGCAGGTCTCCGAGATGGCCGGCGGGGGAGCACCGGTCGCGTCCGTGAGCGGCCTGTCGCCATCCCGTCGACCTCCCGGAGGGCTTATCGCACCGCGTCAAGGGGGCGACTCTCAGAGGCAGGCTCAGCAGGGCGGAAGGTGCCCCCTTGACCCGGCGCGATCGGGCGTTGCCAGGTCGACGAGATGGCGAAGAGGCCACCCACTTGAGGGTTGATCGACAAGCCAGTGTGGAGCTGCCCCAGGCCGATCAGCCTGTTGCGTACTCGCAACACATGTTGTATAGTTCCAACATGGGCAGGCACCCTCACAAGGAGATCCGCAAGGCGATCGCTGAAGCTGAGGCGAGCGGACTCCCTGTGACCGAGGCTAAGGGTCACACGTGGGGACATGTCACCTGTCCCTGTGGCCGGAAGATCGCTGTGTACTCAACCGGCCGCGATCAGGAACGTGGTGCCAAGCTGATTTTGAGCTTCGTTCGAAACCATAAAAGTCACACGGTTTAACACTTACAATTTAATTCTTGCACCTGCGCTTGCACACATGAAACCAGAAACTAAAACCTAGAAACTGAAAATGAATGAACCGCACCGGAGGTTCCGCACTATGAACTACGAATTTACTCTCGTAGTCGATCGGGATCCTACTGACCAGACCTACGCTGACGCCCTCTTCGAGGCATCCGCGGGAGACCTTGTCCCTGAAGGCGGGGGTGCTGACCAGAACGTTGTACACGTCACCGCAGAAGCATTTACCCTCGCTAAGGCTATCTCCGAAGCAATGCGCACAGTTGAATCCACTGGCCTGGACGTCGTTGGGGTTCGATCTGGTGATCTCGTGTCACTGAAGGACATCGCCGCTAGGACTGATCGCAGCTATGAATCTGTGCGATTGCTGGCCGCAGGCCAACGCGGACCCGGGGGCTTCCCTGTCCCTATGTCGACGGGCCAGTGGGCGCTCTACTCCTGGGCTGAGGTCGCACTGTGGCTGTCAGCGAACTATGGCACCGATGGGCCGGGAACCTACGATCGTGAGATCGCCGCAGTGGACCACCTGGTTCGGGCGCGCCGCATGCTGGCCGGGGACGAGCACCGCGCAGAGTTGGCTGAGCTAGTCAACGTGTGAGGTGCAGTGTCGACCTCGGAGTGGTCAGAGGAAGGTCTGTAGTCCCACTTCAGGAGTCCTCGGTGGATGGTTCGACGGTCGTCGCTGTAGCTTCCGCAGCGATATCGCTGGTAGCAATGGGAGTCTCAACCTGGCAGGGTATCTCAGCGCACCGCTCAGCAGGAACCGCAAAAAGACAAGCGGACTCTTCGCAACAGGCGGCTGATGCCGCCGAACGTTCAGCTGCTGCCGCCGAAGCCGTCAACGAGGCCCAGCAGCGCGCCCAGGACGAGGCCGAAGGGCCACACTTTCAGTGCGTACTCGGGGCCGTCGTCGACCAGTCAGAGGATGTCGACGTCGAGATCATGATGATTGACGGCCCTCAGCTCAAATCTGTAGCAGTCGAAGCGATCGGCGACACGACCGGCGTTCGACGCAAACCGGGCGAGCGTAGACATCCCTTTGATGTCGCTTTGGGTGCCATGAAGGAACATGTCCGATAAGCGGTAAATGTAGGACTCGAACGCCTTGGCATCGTCGATACGATCACCCTCCGAATCGCCTGCGTGGAGGACGGCGGGCGCGGACGACGCTGGGAACGGACCTACCGCCTTGCAGACGCTCACCGCCGCTGAGCACGCAACATTTATGCAAGATGCCGTCACCAACTGACGACCAACGATCACCGCCGACAGCAGTATTTCCTTTGTGGCGCAAGGCCTTTGCGCTCGATCCACAGGTCAGGAGATCGGACCGTAAGGTCAAGGGGTGGTCGGTTCAAGTGCGACGACGCGGCACGCCGTCCTGTCCGGTCGAGAGTGTCGCGAAGGCAAGATCAATCCACGGTTTACCCCCGGATTTCGACGCCATGCGACGACCGGTAACACCGATCAACCAGTAGTTGCGTTTGCTAATGTCGCAGGTAGCAGACAAGGACGGCAGCGGACGATCAACGTCGCCCACTGCCGCCCGAAGATCGATTCGTTGAAGTCAACATCGTCCTGCTGCCGAACTTAGCTCTATGGGATCAAGGCGGCGCGCAAGCGCGCCGCAGCCGGGGAACCGCTCGGCCTCCGCTCCGCTCCGGCCGGCGGCCCCGGCATGCGGCATTGCAACACCGATGACCACCAGAGCGACTTACCGGCATGTTCAAGATCGTGCTTACGGCGTTGGGCCTGGTGCTTTCGGTCGTAGGCATCTGCCTTGCCGCAGTTGCCTACGCGTCGACCAACCGGGAGCACGGCACAGAGCCCATCTGGCCAGCGCTCAACCGCTCTCTCACCATCATTCGAAGTCTCGTACGCCGCTTACTGCGCCGCAATCGCGATGTCACGCTTCACGACGCAGTCGGAGCTATCAGGGTTTCGGGTGGCATCGCCCAGGGCGAAGGCACTGTGACAGGCGGTAACGCCCCCGCCAGCCTGCCTCTGGACGAGCAACTTCGCTGGGTCGAACGACGTATCGAGCGAGTCGAGATGGCAGCGGCGCAGGAGGTGAGTCGGCGGAGCAGCGCCGTCCACGCCCTGCACACAGCCATCGGTGAAACAGAGCGGAAGATTCGGCAGGTCGAACATGCAAGCCGGGAGCTTGCTCGTTCCGTGGCGGTTGGAACCGTCAGGCTCCAGATCGCCAGCCTGCTCTTCGTCGGCGGTGGGACGGTTGCCCTCGCCATCCCAGGATTCATGCCGTAACACTCGGTGGCCGTTCCTCGCAGGCGATCGTTTAACACCAGTCCGCCGGCATCAAGGGCACCTGCGGCGTCGCTGCGCGATGAGCTGCGCTCCCCCTTGACCCCAGCAGCCTGGTGCTAACAGCGGCAGAGGCGAGGAAGACGGGGGCGGACTGCCACCGCGTCAGGCCGTCTCCAGGCCGTCAGACGTCCGCCAGAGTTGACCATGAACGACCAACGACGACCGATAACTGGCAGGTCAGCAGGGGTACGGACGATCAGCCCGCAGGCAGACGCCGGGTCGTGGCAGACCTACGACGTGTGATCTGAACCTGCACTCCGCGAATGGCCCGTCAGCATCTCGCTGGCGGGCCATTCGCGTTGATCAGCCGCGCGCCGCAACGAACGCGTCGACGCACCGCTCGATGTCTTCCCGCGAATGTCCCGAAGAAATCTGCACCCGAATGCGGGCCTCGCCCAGCGGCACCACTGGATAACTGAACGCCGTCACGAACACGCTGTACCGAAGCATTCGTTCAGCGATCCGGACGGCCTCCCCCACGTCGCCGAACATGACCGGCACGATCGGATGTTCCCCCGGCAGTAGGCGGAAACCCGCGTGCTCCATCCGAGAGCGAAAAGCCGCCGTGTTCCGGTGGAGCACCGCGCGCCGAGCAGGGTCGGTTGCCAACGACAAGGCGGCCAGGGCACCTGCCACGATGGCGGGCGGGAGGGCGTTGGAGAACACGTACGGGCGGGAACGCTGCCGCAGCAGTTCCACGATCTCGGCATGACCGCTGACATAACCGCCGGAAGCGCCTCCGAGGGCTTTGCCGAGCGTGCCGGTCACGATGTCGACTCGTTCGCGCACGCCCAGCAGTTCGGGGGTTCCGGCTCCGGTCGGGCCGAGGGTTCCGACGGCGTGCGAGTCGTCGACCATCACCAGGGCGTCGTAGCGGTCGGCGAGGTCGCAGATCTCTCGCAGGGGCGCGATGGAGCCGTCCATCGAGAAGACGCCGTCGGTGACGATGAGGCGGCGGCGGGCGTCTGACGTCGAGGCCAGCTGGGTTTCGAGGTCTGGCAGGTCGCGGTAGCGGTAGCGGCGTGCCGTTGAAAGCCGGATGCCGTCGATGATTGAGGCGTGGTTGAGTTCGGCGGAGATTACGGCGTCACGCTGGTCGAGCAGGGTTGCGAACACGCCGCCGTTCGCGTCGAAGCACGAGGAGTACAGGATCGTCGCCTCGGTTCCCAGCAACGCTGACAGGCGCGCTTCCAGTTCGACGTGCTGGCTTTGTGTGCCGCAGATGAAGCGGACGCTCGCCATTCCGAAGCCCTGGGTTTCGAGTGCGCGTTTGGCGGCGTCGACGACCGCGGGATGGTCGGCCAGGCCGAGATAGTTGTTGGCGCAGAAGTTCAGGGCTTCCGTTCCGTCGACGACAATCCGCGGCGATTGCGGCGAGGTGAGCTGGTGCTCGGTCTTGTACAGGGCTGCGGTTCGGAGTTCGTCTAGGGCGGCACGCAAGTCGTTCCGGACGGACGCGTAGGTCATGTTCGCGGCCGGAACTGCTGGACTTCGCGCCGGCTGCCGTCCCAGCCGGTTCGGTGCAGCCAGTCTTCGAAGGTCATCAGTCCGGGGTGGAGGCGGCGCAGCAGGGCGAGGTCGCGGTCGTGAGTGGCGAGGTCGTGTTGCTGGAAGAAGCCGAACATCCCGGCGTAGTCGTGGCCGACGTCGGGTATTTCGGTCCGGAGAGAGTCGAGTGGCAGATCTTTGTAATGGGCGGGTGTTCCGGTCACGCGCTCGAAGATCTCGGCGATTTCGGTGCCGGTGAGGCTGTCTGCGGAGACCGCTAGATCGCGTGCGCCCCAGGATTGCCAGTGTTCCAACATGTGCACTGCGAACCAGGCGATGTCGGTCAGGGCGATCATGGGGTACCGGCCGGAGCCGAGGGGCAGGGTGAAAACCACGGCCTCGTCTCCCTCGGCGGCGGGTGACAGGCGTGACTGGAGGTTTTCGAAATACGGCGAGGTCACCAGGATCGAGACATGCTCGGAATACCAGCCGTCCGATTCGCGCCGCATCATTTCTTCGGAACGGTGGAGCTGGATGTGCGCGGCGACGGCGGCTTTGGCTTCGTAGTGCGGCACGAGAACGCGCCCGGCGGTCAGCGTCGCGGCGCTGTCCAGCGACGACCACACGAAGCGGTCGACGCCGTGTTGCCGGGCTGCTTCGAGGATGGCCGTGCCTTGGGTGAACTCGGCTAGCGGGCTTTTGGTGGAGAAGAAGTCGGTGTTGCAGAAGACTCGCGACACACCGGTCAGCGCGGCTTGGACACTTCCTGCATCACCTCGGACCAGCCGGACACGGTCGTGCGCCAGAGCTGCTGCGCGTGGTGAATCCGGGTCGCGGGTGAGCACCGTGACTTCATCGTCGGTATCGGCGAGGAGCCGCGTGACGACCCGGCTGCCCATGGCTCCGGTGCCGCCGATAACGAGGGTGCGAGTCATGATGCTGCCTTCGCGGTGTCGAGTACGTGGTCGGCGAGCTGGTGATGGGTGGCGATCCAGACGTCGTCGCGTACACGCGAGATCTGCTGGAGCAGTTGTTCGAATTGGTCGGCGAAGTGCGGTCGCCCGCCAACGTGTGCGTGGACGGTCAGGTTGAGGATGCCTGGCGTCGGTTGGCGGAGGAGGTAGTCGAGAAGGTCGACGTGGATGTCCCGGTACGCACGCGGGCCTGCCATTACGCCGCGCACGTCGGTGAAGTCGCTGTGCATGAGGTACACCAAGGGGCCTGCGGAGGTGGTCGTGACGTAGGGCAGGTCCCGGTCGCTGTGATCGCCGGACCAGAGGTAGCCGGCTGCGGCGAGCAAGGCGGGGGTGTTGCGGGAGGCGGTTGCTCGCGGGCTGAGCCAGCCGGTCGGGCGGGAGCCGGTGACCTGCCGCAGAATCTCGGTGCAGCGGCTGAGGTTTTCCGCTTCGGCATCGGCGCTGAGCTGTCCGGGGATGACGTCCTGGGCATAAGAATGCGCGGCGATTTCGTGTCCGGCGGCGTGCGCGGCCAGCACGGGTTCGGGATGTCGTTCCGCGAGAAGGCCGCTGACGCCGAACGTGGCTGACATCTCGTAGCGGTCGAGAATGTCGAGAAGCCGCCACGCTCCTGTGGTGGCCCCGTAGTCAGCCCACGACATGCTGTGCTGGCACTCCACCTCGGGCAGCGGCCAAGCGGCGGCCATCGGCGCGTAGACCGGCCACCGGCCGTCGGACCACGACTCCAGTGCGACGCAGATCTTCACCGCGACCTTCTTGCCTTCCGGCCAAGCTCGCACAGGTGCCATGGGAATTCTCCGCTTCTGTCCGTCGGAATGGTCCTCACGGTAGCCGCGGGCGGGCGTTTCATTTAGCCTCGTCGGCGGAGAGGATTTATCCACACGATGCATAAGCCAGAAGTCACGCTCGATCGAATGCGCACGTTCGTCCGGGTCGCCGAAAGCGGCAGCTTCTCCGCTGTCGCGCGGGATCTCGGCGTCGGCCAGTCCACCGTCACCCGGCACGTGGCCGACCTGGAGGAAGCGCTCAAGGTCTCCTTGTTCAGCCGCACCACCAGAAGCATTTCGCTGACGGACGAGGGCCGCCGCTATTACGCCCGCGCCACGGAGATCCTGCGCCTGGTCGAGCAGGCGCGGCAGGAGGTCGAAGACGCCAAGGCCGGTGCGTCCGGAAAGGTGCGGGTATCGTGTTCGGCCTTTTTCGGGGTCATGCATCTGAGCCGGCTGATCTTCGAGTTCCAGGATCGCTACCCGGACATTCGCGTCGACTTCGTCCTCACCGACGAACGTTCGGATCTGGTCCGCGACGGCGTGGACGTCGCCATCCACATTGGACCGCAGCCGGACAGCGAACTGCGTTTGCGTCCGCTCGGGGTGGCGCACCAGATCCTCGTCGCGTCACCGGATTACCTCGCGCGGCGCGGGACACCCGAGTCGCCAGAAGAACTGTCGGCGCACGACCTGATCCGCCGGACGAGCGTCGCCAAGAGCGGCGAGCTGACGCTCATCGACGAACAGGGTGCCGCGCACGTCGCGACCTTCACGCCTCGGCTGCGGGTCGATCACGGCCTTGCCGCCCGGGAGGCGCTGGTCGCAGGTCGCGGGATCTCGCCGGTGCCGCGGTGGCTGGTTGACGATCTTCTTCGGGACGAGGTGCTGCAGGCGGTGCTTCCTGAGTACAGCTGTGCGCCGTTGCCGTTGAATCTGCTTGTCGTGCCTGAGCGGGCGGAGCTGACCCGGGTTCGGCTTTTGCGCGACTTTCTCGCGGAGCAGATCACCCGGATTCCGGGGGTGGGGCCGATTCTTCGTCAGTGAGGCTTGTCGGCGCGGATGATTGCCGAGTACAGCTTGGGTCCGACCTCGTGGGTGCGCCGGACGTCCACGTTCTCGAGTCCTGCCGAGTGCAGCAGGGCGCGGTAATCGTCGGCGGTGAGTGCTCCGCCAAGGCATTCCTCGTCAGCGGCGGCGCGCTCCGCGTCGGTCAGAGTTTCGCCGGCAATGAGGTCGGTCACCCCGAGGCGGCCGCCGGGACGCAAAACCCGAGCGATCCCCGCGAAGACAGCGGGTTTGTCCGGCGACAGTGCGATGACGCAGTTGGAGATCACGACGTCGACAGCGTTGTCCGGCAAGGGAATGTCTTCGATCGTGCCCTTGACGAACTCGACGTTCGCGAGACCTGTCTGCGCGGCGTGCTGCCGGGCGAGGGCGAGCATTTCGTCGGTCATGTCGAGGCCGATGGCGCGGCCTTCAGGTCCCACGCGCCGGGCGGAGAGCAGGACGTCCAAGCCGCCGCCGGAGCCGAGGTCGAGGACAGTTTCGCCGGGGCGCAGGTCGGCGACGGCGAGCGGGTTTCCGCAGCCGAGGCTGGTGGCCGCCACTGTTTCGGGGACGGCTTCCTCGGCGTAGTGCACCACGCCGAGGCGTTCGGAGTCCGACAGCAAGCCGGTGGGTTCGCCGGCCAACGCTCGTCTTGCGGCCTTGGCGTAGCGTTCGCGGACCGCGTCCTGGTCTGGCCTCATTCTGTTACCTCGCAAGCGATATCGGCGAAGGAGACGGCCGCGCGGCCCATGACGACGTCGGCCGCGCTGGGGAAGCAGGACAAACACCGCTCGTTCACCCGGTACAAGCGGGCGGTGCCGTGCGGTTGCACGAGGACGAACCGGGCTTCGGTCAGGATCTTCAAATGCGCGGAGACAGTCGATTGGCTCACGCTCACCTGCTCGACGATCTCGCCGACCGGGAGCGGGCGGCCGGCGGAGGCGATCAGGTGCAGGATCTGGACGCGCGTCGGATCCGCGAGCGCGCGGAACCATCCGGCGTAGGTCTCCGCGGTAGCACGGTCCAGCACGGCACCCTCCTTCATCGTCTATCGACGATAGACGATGAAGGGTCAGTTGACCAGTTCGGCGAGCAGAGCCTGGACCCTCCGGTCGATCTCGTCCCGGATCGGACGGACCTGCTCGACCGGGAGGCCCGCCGGGTCGTCGAGCTGCCAGTCGAGGTAGCGCTTGCCGGGGAAGACAGGGCAGACGTCGCCGCAGCCCATGGTGATGACGACGTCGGCGGATTGAACGCCCTCGGTGGTCAAGGGCTTGGGAAACTCGCGGGAAAGATCGATGCCGAGTTCGGCCATGGCCGCGACGACCGCGGGGTTGAGCGAGTCGGCTGGCGCGGAGCCTGCCGAGCGGACGACGACCCTGCCGCGGGCGTGATGGTGCAGCAGACCGGCGGCCATCTGCGAGCGCCCGGCGTTGTGCACGCAGACGAAAAGAACTTCAGGGGTGGTCATGGCGAAACCTCCGCGGTGGCGAATCGGCGCCGGAGCGCGAGAGACACGTAAACCAGGGCGACGAGCACCGGGACTTCGATGAGCGGTCCGACCACTCCGGCGAGCGCTTGTCCGCTCGTAGCACCGAAAGTGGCGATCGCGACCGCGATGGCGAGTTCGAAGTTGTTGCCCGCCGCGGTGAACGCCAGGGTCGTGGTCCGTTCGTACGACAGGCCGATCGCCTTGCCGACCGCGTAGGATCCGGCCCACATGAGTCCGAAGTAGACCAACAGCGGCAGTGCGATCCGAGCGACGTCGAGCGGGCGGCTGGTGATCTGGTCGCCCTGCAGCGCGAAAAGGACCACGATGGTGAACAGCAGTCCGTACAGCGCGATCGGGCCGATCTTGGGCAGGAAACGGGATTCGTACCAGGTACGTCCCTTCGCACGTTCGCCCAGCCGGCGGGACAGGTAACCCGCGAGCAACGGGATGCCCAGGAAGACCAGCACGCTCTTGGCGATCTGCCACGCGGAAACGCTCAGATCGGCTTGCGGAAGGCCGAGCCAGCCGGGCAGCACGGCGAGGTAGAACCAGCCGAGGACGCCGAACATAACGACCTGGAACACCGAGTTCAGCGCGACCAGCACGGCGGCGGCTTCCCGGTCTCCGCAGGCCAGGTCGTTCCAGATGATCACCATCGCGATGCAGCGGGCGAGGCCGACGATGATCAGCCCGGTCCGGTATTCCGGCAGGTCGGGCAGCAGCAGCCAGGCGAGCGCGAACATCAGCGCCGGGCCGATCAGCCAGTTCAGCACCAGCGACGGCCACAGCAGCCGCCGGTCGGCCGTCACGCCGCCGAGCCGGTCGTAGCGGACTTTCGCCAGCACGGGGTACATCATCACGAGCAGCCCGAGCGCGATCGGCAGCGAAATCCCGTCGACCGAAACCGCGTTCAGCACCCCGCCGAGGCCGGGGATCCACCGGCCGGCCAGCAGTCCGAGCACCATCGCGGCGGCGATCCACACCGGAAGGAAACGATCCAAAGTGGACAGTTTACCGACCACGCCGGTTTCCGCCGTCATGCCAGCGCCTCCGCGCCGCCCGGGACCAGCACCGCCGAAAGCCGGGCGAGAACCTCGGGGTGGACGCGGTAGTAGACCCAGGTGCCGCGCCGCTCCCCGGTGATCAGCCCGGATTCGCGCAGCACCTTCAGGTGGTGGGAGATCGTCGGGCCGGTCAGGTCGAACGCGTCGGTCAGGTCGCACACGCACGCTTCGCCGCCCGCGTGGGACGCGATCAACGACAGCAACCGCAGCCGCACCGGGTCGGACATCGCCTTGAACAGCTTCGACAGGTCTGTGGCCTGCTCCTCGGTCAGCGGCTCGCGTGCCAGCGGGGAACAGCACGCCTCCATCGCGGCCAGCGGCAGTTGCTTCGACATACGTCTATCTTGACAGATCTCTAGATAGACAGCAATCTAGGTCTTGTTTCGACAGTCATCTATTCAAGGAGGACCGATGTCCCGAGTTCAGCTCGCCCTGCGCGTCGGAGACCTGGCCGGTTCGATCGACTTCTACTCGAAGCTGTTCGGCACCGAGCCGGCCAAGCTCCGGCCCGGTTACGCCAACTTCGCCGTCGCGGAGCCCGCGCTCAAGCTCGTGCTCCTGGAAGGCGAGCCCGGTCAGGCCACCGTCCTGGACCACCTTGGCGTCGAGGTCGAGTCGACAGAGGAGGTCAACGAGGCCAGCAAGCGCCTCACCGGGGAGGGACTGGAGACGTTGACCGAGGACGACACCACCTGTTGCTACGCCGTGCAGGACAAGGTGTGGGTGCACGGTCCCGGGCAGGAGCCTTGGGAGGTCTACACCGTCAAGGCGGACTCCCAGACGTACGGCTCCGACAGTGCCGCACTCGCCACGTGCTGCACATCCGATGAGGCTGCCAAGCCGGAGGGTTGCTGCGCCTGACTGACGATCGGCGGCAGCGGAACGTACGGCTTGTCCCGTTGCCGCCGAGACTCGAAGCGAGGTCTGCCGCGCTCGCCGCCCCGGCGTTGATCCGGAGCGGCGACACCTCTTGCCACCAGCCGACCGGCACCGTTATGTTAATGAGAAATCACTTCTTCCGAGACTGTCGACACGGGGCGCGAGCGAGCCCCTGGCCGGTGATGGGATGGCAACGACGCCTACCAGAGAGGCAGACAAGTACATGGAGAATCTCAGCCGAAGGAAGGTGCTGACCCTCGGCGCGGCGTTGGGCATCGCGGGCATGGCGGGCACCACCGGTACCGCGTGGGCGTGGTCGGGCAAGGGGTCCATCGCCGGGAGCGACACCGGGGCTGATCCGTTCCAGGTGTGGGACGACACCGCGGACGCGGTCGCCAAGGCGTTGCTGGCCGAGGGCAAGGTGCCGGCGGTCAATACGGCTTGGAAAGGCTGGATCGACAACAACGCGCCGTTGCCCGCCGGCATGCCGGATTACCTGGTCGCGTATCTGCGGCAGGTCAACAAGCTGCCGTCGTGGGCGGATCCGGCGAAGCTTGCCGCTTCGGAGAAGCTTTATACCCGGTTGAGCAGTTATCTGTTCGTCTCGGAGACTCTCGGCAGCGGGATCATGAGCACCGTCATTCCGCGGGAGGCGCGGGCGGTTTACTGGTCAGCTGGCGGTGCCGACATGAAGCAGCGAGCGGCCAAGACATTCACTTTTGGTTACGACCTGCACAATTCGAAGGCTTGGGCTCCGGACGGGCATTTCATCGTCACGGCCAACAAGACGCGGCTGGTGCACGCCGCGGTACGGAACTTGCTGCCGACGTCGGCGAAGTACCAGTCGGGAGCGGATCAGCCCAAGCCGATCAGCAACGGCGACATTCTCCGGACGTTCCATTCCGTAGCGACGTACGCGCGCAGCAACATGCTCAAGTGGCACATCGCGTTGTCGGACGCGGAGCAGGAAGCGGACCTGCATGCCTGGCAGGTCGCCCTGTATCTGCTTGGCGTGCAGGAGCAGTTCATTCCGCAGACCTGGGCGGACGCGGAAGCGCAGGCGCAGCACATGTTGTGGCCGGTGCTCGGACCGACCGACGAAGGGGTCAGCCTGGCGAAGACGTTGCTCGGGTATATCGAAAAGCCTACGCTCGGACTTGATTCCGGGTTCGTCAACGAACTGGTGCGGTATTTGCTCAACGACCAGATGGGCGACTGGCTCGGACTCCCCCGCGACTACGCGCAGGCGGCCTTGGTGCGGATCGAATGGCCCGCGTATGTGGCGTTCCGCGAGGGGGCGTCCAAGATCATGCCGGGCAGTTTCTATCTTTTCGATCAGTTCGTGCGCGGCATTTCGATGCTGTACCTCAACAACGGGACCTCGCCGACGCAGACGCCGATCACGCTCCCCACGGCGAATCGGCCAGGTGCTTAATGCGGAGTGCTTCCGCAGAGGTCCGTGAGGGGAACCCTGAGGGAATTAAATTTGAGAACGGGTTCCCCACCCGAC
>NZ_JBSHAM010000082.1:0-36385 GCF_053611505.1 Amycolatopsis sp. NPDC054798
CTGACTGGATCGCCGAATTGCGGTGCACGCCCGGGGTCGTGCACCGCACTCGTACGAGGGCGTCGAACTGGCTCAGTTGAGCGCGTCGCGGCTCTGGTCGGCCAGCGCCCCGAGCCCGATGCACAACGCACCGACGACGAACAACAAGGAAACACCCCAGGTCGCGTGCGTCGCGGACGCTTCCACGATCGCCAGCGCGGCCAGCGGCGCGAGTCCGCCGGACACCGCTCCCCCGACCTCGCGCCCGGTGCCGAGGCCGGTCGAACGGACCTCGGCCGGGAACTGCTTGGCCAGGAAAGCGCCCTGCGCCGAAAGCATCGCCGGGACCACGACGCCGGTCGCGAGCACCAGGCCGAGCCAGATGAACCAGCTGGTGCCGGTGTCCAGCAGCCAGAAGAACGGGAACGCCAGCAGTCCGGTCGCCACCGCACCGGCGACGACGACCTTCTTCGCGCCGACCCGGTCGCTGAGCCATCCGGCGATCGGCACGGTCACGATGGCCATCGCGCTCGCGATGCTGATTCCCAGCGCGCCGATATTCGCCGGGACACTGCGGAAATTCGTCAGATAGGCGAGCGAGAACGTCTTGAACACATAGCTGACGCCGTTGTAGCCGATGGTGATCACCATGACCACGGCCAGCGCGCGCCAGTCGCTGCGGAACAGCTTCACCAGCGGCCGGTTCGCCCATCCGCGCGGCCGGTTTTTCTTGCTCCGCACCAGGTTCTCGAACTCCGGGGTTTCCGGGACCCGGCGGCGCACCCACAGTCCGACGCCGACGAGCAGGAAGCTGGCCAGGAACGGGATCCGCCAGCCGAACCCGTGCAGGAACTCTTTGTCCAAAGTGGTCAGTCCGGCGACGGCGAGCGACGAGACGAGCAGCCCGACGTTCACCCCCAGCGCGGGCCACGATCCCTGCCGCCCGCGGTTGCGCGGATCAGCGTGCTCGTAGGCGACCGCGATCGCGCCGCCGAACTCCGCCCCGGCGCCGAGTCCTTGCAGCAGCCGCAGCACCACGAGCAGCACCGGCGAGAGAAGCCCGGCGCTCGCGTAGCTGGGCAGCAGCCCGATTCCCGCCGAGGAAACGCCCATCAGCACGAACGTCCAGGACAGCACCTTCTTGCGGCCGATCCGGTCGCCGAGCGCGCCGAACACGATGCCGCCGACCGGCCGGGCCAGGAAGCCGACGGCGAACGTCGCGACCGAGGCCATCGTCGCGGCCGCGTCGTTGCCGGGCGGGAAGAACACGTGGCCGAACACCAGTGCGGCCATCGACGCGTAGAGGTAGAAGTCGAACCATTCGAGCGCGGAGCCGACGATCACCGCCACCCCGACACCGCGCGGGGCTTTCCGGGTCGTTCCGACGCTGTCGTCCACAACACTGGGCATGGTCCTGCTCTCCGGAACTGGGGCACAGGCGAGCGGAAGCCGGCCGGCGCGCGCCATTGCGTGCGTATTTGGGAACGCTTGATGCGTATATCCGGATGCTAAGAGGGTGCGGGCGTGCCGGTCAAGGGGCTGGACCGGGCCTCGTGAGTGCCTATGCCGGTTCTAACCGGCATAGGCACTCACGAGTTGGTCAGCCCTGGCGCGCGGCTTCCCAGCGCTTGACGACCGCCGCCGTGATGCCGGCGAGCGCGTCTCCGATCTCGGGAAGGCGTCCGGAAATCCGCGTGGTCGGGCCCGCGACCGCGATCGCCGCGACGACTTCTCCGTCGACCAGGATCGGCCGCGCCGCCGCGCTCACGTCGGGCAGCGTTTCGCCGCGGTTGAGCGCGACGCCCTCGGCGCGGACGGTGTCGAGTTCGTCCATGGCAGCCCGCACGCGCTCGGCGTCCGGGAGCACCGACTGCAGGTACGTCTCGCGCCGGCGTGCCGACCAGTACGCGAGGAAGATCTTGCCCGCGCTCGGCGGGTACAGCGGCCGTCGCGTGCGCAGGGGTGCCGAGTAGCGGATCGGCTGCTCGGACTCGACGGCGTCCACGTAGATCAGCGAATCCCCGACCGCGGCGCCGAGCATCACCGTTTCGCCGAACCGGCGGCGCAGCTCCTCCAGCGCGGGCCGGGCCGCGGTCGCGATGCCGGGCAGGCCGCCGGTGAGCAGGTTCCCCAGCGCGGGGCCGAGCCGGTACGTGCCGTCGGCCTCGATCAGATAGCCGGTCGACACCAACCCCTTGACCAGGCCGAACACCGAGGATTTCGGCGCGTCGAGGGCGACCGCCAGCTCGTGCAGCCGCATCCCGGGCTGCCGCGCGACGCATTCGAGAATGCTGGTGACGCGGCCGACCGTCCGGTGCGCCTTGGCCGTCGACCCGGCCGCTTCCGCCATGTCAGTCTCCCCTGCGTTCGTACATGCGAACCCTATCGCGGCGTCCGCCCCGCACGGCGCTTGACCGGAGCCGCGCGCCGCCTTACGTTGGACGTATATCCGAACTTAGCGTTCTCATATACGCACGATGGAGAGCAGCACTGTGGACTTCCAGCTGAGCCAAGACCAGGAGGACATCCGGCGCGCCGTGCGCGAGCTGGCCGCCCGGTTCCCCGACGAGTACTGGGCCGAACGGGACGAGCGAGCCGAGTTCCCGCGCGAGTTCTACGACGCGTTCGCCTCCGCGGGCTGGCTCGGCATGGCGATCCCGGAGGAGTACGGCGGCGGCGGGCTCGGCATCCTCGAAGCCGCGCTGCTGCTGGAAGAAGTGGCCGCGTCCGGGGCCGGGATGAACGGGTGCAGCACGATGCACCTGACGATCTTCGGGCTGAACACGATCGTCAAGCACGGCAGCGAGGAAATGCGCCGGGAGATCCTGCCCGGCGCGGTCGACGGTTCGCTGCACGTCTGCTTCGGCGTGACCGAACCGGACGCGGGCACCGACACCACGCGCATCTCCACCTTCGCCCGCCGCGACGGCGATTCCTACGTCGTGCACGGCCGGAAGGTCTGGATCACCAAGGCGGGCCAGTCGCAGAAAATGGTGCTGATCGCCCGCACCACGCCGCGCGACGAGGTGGAGAAGCCGACCGACGGCATGTCCCTGTTCGTCGTCGACATCGAGTCCGACGCGGTGCAGCTGCGCGCGATCCCCAAGCTCGGCCGCAACGCGGTGTCGTCCTACGAGGTGCTGATCGACGGCCTGCGGGTGCCCGAATCGGCGCGCGTCGGCGAGGAGGGCAAGGGCTTCCGGTACCTGCTCGACGGCCTCAACCCGGAACGCATCCTGCTCGCCCACGAGGCGCTCGGCATCGGCAGGGCCGCACTGCGGCGCGCGGTCCGGTACGCCGGGGAGCGGCAGGTGTTCGGCCGTCCGATCGGGCAGAACCAGGGCCTGGCGTTCCCGCTGGCCGAGGCCGCGACCCGGCTCGACGCGGCGGAGCTGATGGCGCGCAACGCCGCCTGGCGCTACGACAACGGCCTGCCGGCCGGCAAGGAGGCGAACATGGCGAAATGGCTGTGCGCGGACGCCGGGTTCCAGGCCGCCGACCAGGCGATCCAGACCCACGGCGGGATGGGGTACGCCCGGGAGTACCACGTGGAGCGCTACTTCCGGGAGGCGCGGCTGCTGCGGCTCGCGCCGATCAGCCAGGAAATGGTGCTGAACTACGTGTCCCAGCACGTGCTCGGGCTGCCGAGGTCGTACTGATGGGCGCGCTCGACGGGCTGCGGGTGCTGGACCTTTCGCGGGTGCTGGCCGGGCCGTACTGCACGCAGATGCTGGCCGACCACGGCGCCGAGGTGATCAAGGTCGAATCGCCCGCGGGCGACGAAACCCGGGGCTGGGGGCCGCCGTTCCTTTCCGAAGGAACCAGCGCGTACTACGCGAACCTCAACCGCGGCAAGAAGAACATCGTGCTCGATCTGTCCGGTCCGGACGGTCGCGAACTGCTCGGCACGCTGCTCGCCGGCGCGGACGTGGTGGTGGAGAACTTCAAAGCGGGCACGCTCGCCCGCTGGGGCTGGCCGGACGAGACGATCCGGTCGGAGCATCCGGCGCTGATCCATTGCCGGATCACGGGTTTCGGCACCGACGGGCCGCTCGGCGGACTGCCGGGTTACGACGCGGTGCTGCAAGCGTACGGCGGGCTGATGAGCGTCAACGGCGAAGCCGACGGGCCGCCGTTGCGGATCGGCGTGCCGGTGGTCGACGTGGTGACCGGGGTGCTCGGGTTCTCCGGAATCCTGCTGGCGCTGCACGAACGGGCGCGGTCCGGGCTCGGGCAACTGGTCGACTGTTCGCTGCTGGACACCGTGATCAGCTTGCTGCACCCGCATTCCGCGGCCTGGCTCGCCGACGGCGCGGTGCCGCGGCGGACCGGTTCGGCGCATCCGTCGATCGCGCCGTACGAGACTTTCTCGACAGCGGACGGGCTTTTCTTCGTCGGCGCGGGGAACGACCGGCAGTTCGCGGCGCTGGCCGAGGTGCTCGGTGCGCCTGGGCTGGCGGCTGATCCGCGGTTCGCTTCCAACGCCGAACGGGTCCGTAATGTGGGTGCGTTGCGGGCTGAGCTGAGTGTCCTGATCGGACAGCACAACCGGGAATCTTTGGCACAGATGTTGCTGGCGAAGGGAGTTCCGGCTTCTCCGGTGCACGACATCGCGGAGGCGATGAACGCTCCGCAGGTGCGGCACCGGGAAATGGTGGTCGAGCGGGACGGGTATCGCGGGGTCGGGGTGCCGGTGAAGTTGGGGCGTACGCCGGGCTGCGCAGCCGAATCGCCTCGGCCGCCGGGGGCGGATACGCGGGAAGTGCTTGCTGCGGCGGGGCTTTCCGGCGAGGAGATCGAGCGGGCCCTGGAGAGAGGGGCGGCGCAGGTCGGGCTTGCGTAGGGGGCTCGTGCGTGTTTACGCCGGTTAGGGCGCACCGCGTTCCGGCTACCTACGTGCGGGCTCAAGCACCCCAATGCCACATTGGGTGCGTCTGACGCACCCAATGTGGCATTCGGTGCGTCACATGCACCCAATGCCACATTGGGGCGCACTATCGCCTCTCGACCCGAACAGCCGGAGGTTCCCGCCTCGTGAGTGTTCATCCCGGTTAGAACCGGCACAAACACTCACGAGCCAGCCTTCACTGCCAGGGACGGACCGGCGTGCCGCGCCACCGGGTGCGCTCGGGCAGCGTCTCCCCCGCCATCACCAGCGAACCCGAACCGACCGTCGCCCCGGCCGAAACCCCGCTGCCGGGCAGCTGGAACGCGCGCGGGCCCAGCGTCGCGCCGGGGCCGAGGCGGACCGGGTCCAGCCGCATGACGCGGTCGTGGAACAGGTGCGTCTGCAGCACGCAGCCGCGGTTCACCACGGCGCCGTCGCCGAGGTGGACGAGATCCGTTTCCGGCAGCCAGTAGCTCTCGCACCAGACGCCGCGGCCGATGCGGGCGCCGAGAGTCCGCAGCCACCAGTTCAGCACCGGCGTGCCGAGGAACGATCCGGCGAACCACGGGACCGCGAGCGTCTCGACGAAGGTGTCGTACAGCTCGTTCCGCCACACGAAAGCGCTCCACAGTGGATGCCGGCCGGGCCGGAAACGGCCGACCAGGGTCCATTTCGCCAGCGTCGTCAGCAGCGCGGCGACGAGACCGGCCGAAACGAACACCGCGGGCGCGAGCGCGGCGGCGACCCAGAAGCCGTCCGCGAGGTCCACTCCGGCCAGCACCGCGGTCACGGCTAGTCCGAGCAGGCCCGCGATGAGCAGCGGGGCGATCCGGCAGAACTCGACCAGAGCGCGCGCCGCTTTCAACCGGCGCGGCGGCGCGAAAGTGCGGGCGGGGTCGACGGTGTCGGCAGTCCGCCGCAGCTCCAGCGCGGGACGCCCGAGCCAGGACGTGCCGTCCGGGACGTCCGCCGGGGTGTCGGACAGGACGCCGACGAGCGAGCCTGAGCCGAGCGTCCGGTCCGGGCCGACGACGGCGGAGTTGCCGACGAACGCACGCTCCCCGACCTCCGAGACGCCCAGCCGGACCCAGCCGCGGTCGAGTTCGTAAGGTGCGGCGAGGACGTCGTCGGCGAGAAACGCGCCGTCTCGCACCCGAAGCAACGAAGGCAGACTGAGCACAGTGGACAGTTCGACGCCTCGGCCGATTCGCGCGCCCAGCAAGCGCATCCACACCGGAGTCGCGAGCGCCGCGTAGAGCGGGAACAGCTGCCGTCGCGCGATTTCCAGCAGCTCGTGCACGAACCAGGCCGCCCAGCCTGCCCGGCTGAGCACCGGATAGGTCCCCGGCCGCACGGCCAGGCTCGCCAGCCGCACGAGCACGACGATCGTCAAGGCGTACACCACGATTCCGGCGAAAACGAGCAGTGGCGTCCACGGCAGGATCGCCAGTGCGGCGCCGCGGGCGTCGTCCGCCGCCGGGATCAGCAGGAGCGAGACCACGATCAGCGGGAGCGCGGACACGAACATGAACACCGACCGCAGAGTCCCGCCGAGGGCGAAGGCCAGCGAGTACCGCTTGGCGCGCGGTGCCGTTCCGGTCGGCCGCGCCGGACGTTCCCCGGACGGTCCGGCCGGGGAACCGCCCCAGACCGCGCCGTCCGGCACCCGGGTGTCGAGCGTCGAGCCAGGCAAGAGCACCGATCCGGCGCCGAGATCCGTGTCCGGCAGCAGCGTGCTGCGTCCGCCGACGCGAGCACCGGCGCCGACCTGGACGCGGCCGATCCGCAGCACCGGACCGTCCAGCCACCAACCGGCCAGGTCCGCTTCGGGCTCGATCGCGCATCCGTCGCCGAAGTCCGCGAGACCGCTTGCCGGCGGCGGAGAATGCAGATCGACGTCCCGGCCGACGCGATTGCCGAGCAGCCGGGCGTACGGCGCGGCGAGCGGCGTGCCGGCCACTCCGGGCGGGCCGATCACGGCGGCGAACCGTTCGGCCGTCCACAGTCGCAAGTGGACGAGGCCGCCTCGGCGGTACTCCCCTGGCACCAGCTTTCCGCGCAGTACCCGCACCCCGCCCGCGGCGAGCAGCATCCGGCCCGGCGGGCTCAGCAGCACCAGCCACGCGGGCACGAGGATCCACCACGACATCCGCGGCAGCCACTGCACCGGCAGCACCAGAGAAACCAGCGCACCGAGCAGCGAAATCGAAAGCAGCCACCGCATTCCGGACAGGGCAAGCAAAACCAGCTGCACCCCGGCCTGCCACCATCCGCTGCCGCGCACCGCGGCGACCTGCGGCTCTTGCGCCACGACAGTTTCGACCGGCGCTCCGGCGAGGCGTTCGTACAGCTCCCGCGGCGTCGGGCAGGAGTACACATCGGACACCGCCGCGGTCGGATACCGCTCGCGCAGCACGGAAACAAGCCTCGCGGCGGTCACGCTCGATCCGCCGAGATCGAAGAAGTCGTCGTCCGGCCCGACCGCGGTCCCGAGGTGTTCGCTCCACACCTGCACCAGCCACGCCAGCTTCGGATCGGAGGGCACTACCGGCGCGGCGGCCGGTTCCTCCAGCGGCCAGGGCAACGCGTCACGGTCGAGTTTGCCCGACGCGCGCACCGGCAGCTCCGGCACCAACGCCAGCCTTGGCACCAACGCTGCCGGAAGCTGGTCCCGCAGGCGGCTCCGCGCGGCCACTCGATCGAGGCCCTCGCCTTCCGGCACCACGTAGCCGACCAGCACCTGCGCACCGCTGTCCGTACGCCGCACCACTGTCGCGGCCGCGGCGACACCCGGCAGCGCCCGCAGCGCGGCGTCGATCTCGCCCAGCTCGACGCGCCGTCCGCCGATCTTGACCTGGCCGTCCGCGCGGCCGACGAACTCCAGCCCCTCCGGCACCGCGCGCACCAGGTCGCCGCTGCGGTACGCCCGGCTCCAGCCGGGCCCCGGCAGCGGCACGAACTTCTGCGCGTCCTTGGCCGCGTCGAGGTACCGGGCGAGCCCGGCGCCGCCGATCACCAGTTCGCCGGTGCGGCCCCACGGCACCGGGATTCCCGCCGGGTCCTCCGGGTCCACGACCGCGAGTTCCCAGCCGTCGAGCGGCAGCCCGATCCGCACCGGTTCGCCCGCGCGCAACCGCTGCGCACACGCGACGACGGTGGTTTCCGTTGGGCCGTAAGTGTTCCAGATTTCCCGTTTGCCGTCGTCGAAGCGCGTCACCACCTCCGGCGGGCACGCTTCGCCGCCGAGGATGAGCAGCCGGACGCTGGCCAGAGTGTCCACTGGCCACAGTCCGGCGAGCGTCGGCACCGTCGACACGACCGTGACGCCGCGTTCGACCAGCCACGGCCCGAGGTCGGCGCCGGCACGGACCAGCGAACGCGGAGCCGGGACGAGGCAGGCGCCGTGCCGCCACGCCAACCACATTTCCTCGCACGAAGCGTCAAACGCGACACTCAGCCCGGCCAGCACGCGATCGCCCGGCCCCAGCGGCCGCACCGGGCAGAACAACCGGGCCTCAGCGTCCACAAAGGCCGCCGCCGCGCGATGGGTGACCGCGACGCCCTTCGGTTTGCCGGTGGACCCGGACGTGAAGATGATCCAGGCGTCGTCCTGCGGTTGCGGACGGACCCGCGGCCACTGCGGTCCGCGCGACTCCGGCAGTCCCGCGTCGCCGAGCACCAGGCTCACCTGGGCTTCCGTCCACACTGTCTCGGCACGGTCGGCCGGATCGTCGGCGTCGACGGGGACATAAGCCGCGCCGGTGGCAAGAACCGCGAGAATGCTGCGGTACAGCGCCGCGGTGCCGGAAGCCATCCGGATGCCGACCCGGTCGCCCGGCACGACCCCGGCGGCACGGAGCCGCCCGGCGAGTTCTTCGGCCTGTGCGGCGAAATCGCGGTACGTCGCCCGCTCGGCGCCGTCGTCCAAAGCGAGTGCGTCCGGGTGCCGGCGCACCGTTTCGAGGAAAATGTCGTAAAGGGTGCGCGCGGCGGGTGCGGGACCCGCGCGGTAAACCGCCGTCGCCTCTTCGGCGAACCTCGCGGGCGCGGCTGTGCGCGCCCGATCCGCGTCCAGCGTCACAGGAAAACCTCTTTCCAGGAGAACAAGGAGTCACGAAACCGGCCTGCTTCCACTCAACAATGAGCGGCGTGAGACCGGATTGAAGAAGCAGCGCCATTCCCAGGCGCTGGAATCGGAACAAGAACAGATATCGGGCAATCCGCGGGCCGCGACTGTGGGACCGCTCACCCGAGCCCGGACGCTACCGGACAAATGGCCGCCGGCGTCACTCGGGAGAGTTAATTTCGGAATTCGTTCTCAACGGGTTCACAGGATCGTTGTGCTTCTCCCGTTCACCGCACGCAGGGCACCCCGCCTCCGGACAATTCGTCGGCGGGCGAAACCGGGGCGACCGGAACCGGATCGGCCTTTTCCCGGAAGTCGGCGCCGAGCACCAGTTTGAGCTCCCCCGCGGCGAGCGCGCCGTCGTAACCCACGGCGTATCCGCCGCCGAGCGCGGCGACGAGCTTCGCCGCCGACGCGGAATCCCCGCGCCCGTAACGGACCACGGTGTGATGCGTGTGCCGCGCGCTGGACGAACGTCCGGCACGGTAACCGCGCGACGGAAGCGTCTTCAGCACCCGAGCGGCCGCGCCCTCGCGGCCGCTCGCGTTCACCACGTCCACGGCGGGCCCGGCTGTCGCGGCAGGCGGCGGCGGGACCGTCCGGCCGAGCAGCCGGGCCGCGGCGGCGCGGATTTTCTCCGGATCGACAATGGCGACGTCTTCGCCCCGGGTGTCTTTTTCGAACCGTTCGACCGGAAGCGACGCCAACGTCAGATCCCCGCCCGCGAACGATTCCGCCTGATGCGCCAGCGCGTTGAGGTCGAGCCCGGAATCGACGGCGATGTTCTGTTTCGCGACCGAAACCAGCTGGCCGAGTTTACCCAGGTCGCCGAACACCTGGTCCTCTTTCAGCTGATGTGCCAGCGAGACGAGAAACGCCTGCTGGCGGCGTTCCCGGTCCAGGTCGGTGAACTCGTGCTGCCCGTCGCGCCGCTGCCGCACGAAAGCGAGCGCCTGCGCCGCGGAAATCCGCTGCTGCCCGCCCGGGAAATCCGCTCCCGACGAGCTGTCGCGCGTGCTTCCGGCCAGGCACACCGTGATCGGCTCCACGACCTGGGCGAGCTGGAAGAACCCGACCAGGGTGACTTCGACGAAATGGTCCACCGCGACCCCTCCGAGAAACTGGCGCACCGTCGCGACCTCTGCCGCGCGGCCGGCGTCGCGGGATTTCTGCTCGCGAGCCGCCTTCCCGGTGACGCCTTGCGCCGCGAGACGGTGGGACTCGGCGGCGAACGCGTACCCGTAAGCCTCCTTGATCCTGCCCCGGCACACCCCGTCCGGACAGCCGGCGAGGTCGGTGTAGTCGTCGCGCGGGATCGAGATGACCGTCGGATGTCCCCCGTCGGCCGGGACGTGCAGCAGCATCAGGACGTCGGCGTGGTAGCCGCCGTCGTACTGGTCTCCCGCGTGCAGCTGCTCGTACAGCCCGGCGGGCAGCGGTTCGCCCCGCTCGTCGAGCCGCGAATCGAGTCCCATGAGGAGGATGTTCGTCTCCCCGCCCGGCCGGGCCCGGCCGTCGAGCGCGGTGGACGTCGTCACCCCGGACAGCAGCGCGCGCAGCTCGGCCCACCCGTAGGCGGCCCCGCCCAGCAGGACGGCGACCAGTGCGACCACGCCGATCCGCTCGGCCCAGTGCCCGTTCGCGCGTTCCATCGCCCACCGCTCCTCCCTCCGGCGCACCCGGTCTACTCCGGGGTTCCTGTGAGAGCGATGAGAGAGCGGCTTCCGCCGAGGTCGCGGCGGCGCGCGGCCGCGAACGTCACATTGTGGAGGGTCAGCGCCGCCGTTCGCGAAGATCGCCGGGCCGGACTCCGACCAGGAGCACCACCACGGCGAACAGGACGATGCCCGCGCTGATCTGCAGCCCCAGCGACAGGCTCCCGGTCGAGGATTCGATGAACCCGAGCAACGACGGCGAAGCCGCGGCCGCGAACGACCCCATCGACGTCACCACCGCGATCCCGGTGGCCGCGGCCCGGTCGGTCAGGTAGATCGACGGGATCGAGTAGAACACCGTCAGCCCGGAGTAGTGCGCGGCCGCCATCACCGCGAGCAACAGGATGACCACCACGACGCTGTCGCCGGACACCGAGATCGCCAGCATCGCGAACGCCGCCACGATCCAGCTCGTGCCCGCGTGCCAGCGCCGCTCCAGCGTGCGGTCGGAATGCCGGCCGACGAGCAGCATCACCACGATGCCGAGCAGCGGCGGGATCGCCGAGAAGAAGCCGAGGTTCAGCACGTTGCCGACGCCGGCGTTGGCGATGATCCGCGGCGTCCAGTACGAAACTGCGTTCGCCAGGGTGTACGCGCCGCACGCGCACAGCCCGAGAATCCAGACCTTCGGGTCGCGCAGGGCGAGCAGCAGTCCACTGTGCTTCTCAGTCGCCGGTCCCTTGTCGCGCCGGTCCGCTTCGAGATCGGCGCGCACGGCCGCTTTCTGCTCCGGAGTGAGCCACTTCGCCTGCTCCGGGCCGTCAGTGACGAACAGCAGCACCAGCCCGGCCAACAGGATCGGCGGGATCCCCTCGATCAGGAACAGCCACTGCCAGTCCGCGAGCCCGCCGACACCGCCGAGCGAGTGCATGATCCAGCCCGACATCACCGAGCCGAGCGCGCCGGACACCGGGATGCCGATGAAGAACACCGCTGTCATCCGCGTCCGCCGCGACGACGGGAACCACAGCGACAACAGGTACAGCGCGCCGGGGAAGAACCCGGCCTCGGCGACGCCGAGCAGGAAACGCGCGGCGTAGAACATGATTTCGTTGTGCACGAACATGGTCACCACGGTCATCACGCCCCAGGTGGCCATGATCCGGGCGAGCGTCTTGCGCGCGCCGATGCGGGCGAGCAGCGCGTTGCTCGGGACTTCGAACAGGATGAAGCCGACGAAGAACAGCGTGACGCCGAGCCCGTACACCGCGGGCCCGAAACCGAGATCCCGTTTGAGGCCCTGCTGCGCGATCCCGATGTTGGTGCGGTCGATGTAGCTCACGACGTAACACAGCACCAGCAGCGGCATGACGCGCCGGGCGATCGTGCGATAGGTCGCTTTGCGGTCGACAGCGGCAGTTGCCGGAGCGCCGGTGACAGCTGATGGTTCGGCCACGGCTGAGACTCCTTCGTCCGGATCGGGCGAGAGGCAGTCTCCGCATCAAGTGTTGAGTTTGTCAACACCGGACAGGTAACGGCTACGATGTCCGGCCATGGCCGAACGCGCAGACGGACACGAACTGGTCCCCATCTCCGGACTGCTGTCCTACCGGCTCTCGCGCACGTCGTCGGCGATGTCGCGCAGCGCCGCGGTGCGCTACCGGCGCGACTTCGGGGTGAGCCTCGGCGAATGGCGCGCGATCGCGCTGATCGCGGCCGACCCGACGCTCACGCTCAACCGGCTCGCCCGCCGCGCCGGACTCGACAAAGCGCAGATGAGCCGGGTGGTCAGCCGGCTGACCGAGCGCGGGCTGGTGAACCGCACGGCCGGGTCGGGGCGCACCTCGCAGCTGGCGCTGACCGCCGAGGGCACCCGGGTGTACCGCGGCCTGATCACCGCCGCCAACGAGCGCGACGCGGACTTCCTCGCCACCCTCACCGGCGAAGAGGCCCGGGTGCTCGACCGCGCGCTGGACAAGCTGGCCGAGCACGCGCTGGCCGTCGAGGAGAGTGAGCGGGCTCACCCGGCCGCCGAGTAGTGTTGACTTTATCAACACCCTCGCGTACTCCTGGAACCACCGACGAGGAGGTGGGCCCAGGATGTCCGACGCCGTCACGATCTGCGAATGCTTCGCCCGCGACGGGCTGCAGCACGAGCCGGAGCCCGTGCCGACCGCGACGAAAATCGCGCTGCTGAACTCCTTCGCGCGCACCGGTTTCCGCCGGATCGAGGCGACCAGCTACAGCCATCCGGTGCGGGTGCCCGGGTTCTCCGACGCGTCCGAGGTGCTCGCCGGGGTCGACCGGCGCCCGGGCGTCGCGTTCAAGGCGACCTGCCCGAACCCGCGTGCCGTCGAACGCGCTCTCGCCGACCTCGAAGCCGGGCACGGCGCCGAGGAACTGAGCCTGCTGGTGTCGGCCACCGAAGCGCACACCGAACGGAACCTGCGCACCACACGCGCCGGGCAATGGGAGCGCGTGGCCGAGATGGTCGAACTCGCCGGCGGACGGTTTCGCCTGGTCGGCGTGGTGTCGGTGGCGTTCGGCTGCCCGTTCGAGGGCAAGGTCGACCCGGGCCGGGTCGCCGAGGACGTCGCGCGTTTCGCCGGACTCGGCGCGAGCCTGGTGACTTTGGGCGACACCACCGGGGTCGCGACGCCGGGCTCGGTGCGCGCGCTGTACACCCGGCTGTCGCGCGAAAACCCGGGCCTGCCGCTGGTCGCGCACCTGCACAACACGCGCGGAACCGGGATCGCGAACGCCGTCGCCGCGCTCGAAGCCGGCTGCCGGCACTTCGATTCCGCGATGGGCGGCGTCGGCGGGCATCCGGCGAAAATCGGCTACGGCGCCGGGCTCACCGGCAACGTGTGCACAGAGGACCTGGCCAGCCTGTTCGCCGCGATGGGCGTCGACACCGGCCTCGACCTCGACCAGCTCGCCGCGGCGTCCGCGGCCTGCGAAGAAGCGCTCGGCCGGCCGCTGCACAGCATGGTCGCCCGCGCCGGCTTCGCGTCCGCCTGACTTTTCTTTTGGGGAGAAATCTGTGCTGCTGACCGAAAATCACGACGCCGTCCGCGTCCTCACGCTGAACCGGCCGGACAAACTCAACGCCCTCGACACCGCGCTCACCCGTGCCCTCGACACCGCTTTGGAAGAGGCTGGCCGGGACCCCGGCGTCCGCGCCGTCGTGCTGACCGGAGCGGGACGCGGGTTCTGCGCCGGGGCCGATTTGAACGAGTTCTCGGCGCTCACCCCGGACCAGCCGGAGGCCGTTCTCGAACGCGCCGCGCTCACTGCCCGGCTCCAGACCCGCATGCAGCAGCTGCCGGTTCCGGTCGTCAGCGCGGTGCGCGGGGCGGCCGTCGGCGGCGGTGCCGGGCTGGCGATCGGGGCGGATCTGGTGATCGCCGGGTCGGACCTGAAATTCGGCTACCCCGAGCTGAAGCACTCGATCGTCCCCGCGCTGGTGATGACCGGGCTGGTCCGGCACCTGGGCCGCAAACTGGCGTTCGAGCTGGTCAGCACCAGCCGGCTGCTCACCGCCGCGGAAGCCTCGGCGTACGGGCTGGTGAACCAGGTGGTCGAACCTTCCGAGATCGTGCCCGCCGCGCTCGCGATCGCGCAGCGCTGGGCCGAGGTCGAGCCGCGAGCGCTCGCCGCCGCGAAAGACCTCTTCTACCGCGTCGCGGACCTGCCGACGGACGCCGCGATGCGCGCCGGCCAGGACGTCAACGCGCTGATGCGCGGGTTCCGCGCATGACCGGGCCGCTCGCCGGGGTCACCGTGCTGGACCTGTCCCGGGTCCTCGCCGCGCCGCTGGCCACCCAGATCCTCGCCGAACTCGGCGCGACCGTGATCAAGGTCGAACGCCCTGGCACCGGCGACGAAACCCGCGGCTTCGAACCCCGGCTCCCGCACGGCGAAAGCGCGTACTTCTTCGCCTTCAACCGTGGCAAGCGATCGGTCACTGTGGACTTGAAGGACCCGCGCGGCCGGGATGTCGTCCGGAAACTGGCGGCGCGCGCCGACGTCGTCGTGGAGAACTTCCTTCCCGGCACGCTCGACCGGCTCGGCCTCGGCTACGCCGAACTGTCCGCGGAGAACCCCGGCCTCGTGCTGGTGTCCGCGACCGGTTTCGGCCAAACCGGACCGGACGCGCACCGCAAGGGCTACGACACGGTGTTCCAGGCGCTGTCCGGAGTGATGGCGATGACCGGCGATCCCGCTGGTCCGCCCGCGAAAACCGGGGTGCCGGTGGCGGATCTGACGTCCGGGCTGTGGGTGGTGATCGCCGTGCTGACCGGGCTCGCCGGGCGCTCCTCCGACGGGCGCGGGCGGCATCTGGACGTGGCGATGATGGACGTCCAGCTCAGTCTGCACGCCCTGAACGCCGCCCGGCTGTTCGCGCTCGGCGAGGATCCCGCCCGCACCGGGACCGAACACCCGGGCCGGGTGCCATCCGCGGCGTTCCAGGCCGGGGACGGCGAATGGCTCCACATCAGCGGCAGCGACCAGCACTGGGGGCCGCTGTGCACGGTGCTCGGGTTGTCCGCTTTGGGCGATGATCCTTCGCTGCAACGCAACGCAGGACGCGTCGAGCACCGGGCGCGCGTCATGAAGGCGCTGCGCGGCGCGATCGCCCAGCACGACCGGGATCAGCTGGTCAAGGAACTGCAGGCCGCCGACGTGCCCGCTGGCGCCGTACGTTCGGTCCGCGAGGCGCTGGCCGATCCGCACGCCGTCGCGAGGGGCGTCGTCGGCGAGTTCACGCACCCCGTCGAAGGCGCGTTCCCAGCGCTGCGCACGCCGCTGCGCGAGACTGCCGGAGACGCTCCGGTGCCGGGCACGCCGCCGGTGCTCGGCGCGGACACTGACGACGTGCTGCGCGACCTGGCGGGTCTGTCGGACAGCGAGATCGAGGGCCTGCGGGCCGCGGGAGTGATCTGATGAACGAACGCGTGACGCTGGACGTCACCGACGGAATCGCCCGCGTCGAACTGGCCCGGCCCTCGGCGCGCAACGCCGTGGATCTCGCGATGTGCCACGCACTGAAGGAAGCCTTCGACTCCGTTGATATCTCAGACGCCCGGGTGGTGCTGCTCAGCGGTGCCGGTCCGGTCTTCTGCGCCGGTGCCGATCTGAAGGAACGGACCGGCAAGGACGCCGCTTGGGTCCGCCGCCGCCGCGTGGCGTCCTTCGCGGCCTATGCGGCGATCGAGGCCTGCCGGTGTCCTGTCGTCGCGCTGGTGCACGGCACCGTCGTCGGCTCCGGCGGGGAAATCACCCTCGCCGCCGATTTCGCTCTTGCCGCCTCGGGCACCGTTTTCCGTTTCCCTGAACCGCATTGGGGCACCGTCGGCGCTACCCAACGGCTCCAGCGGGCCATCGGGAAACGCCGGGCGAAGGAACTGTTGTTCACCAACACGCCCTTGGCCGCGGAGGAAGCCGCCTCGCTCGGCTTGGTCAACCGCGTCGTCCCCGACCTGGCCGCCGCCGGAACCGAGGTGGCGACCGCCATCGCCGCCGCCCCGCCCGGTGCGATCGCGCTGACCAAACGCGCCGTGGACCTGGGTTCGGAAACCGACTTGGACCGCGGCATCCGGATCGAAATGTCCGCCATCGAACAGAACCTCGCCGACGGCAGCTGGCGCGACGGCGTCGCCCGGTTCACTGGAGAGACCCGATGACCGACCTGCGCACCGCCTGCCCCCTCACCGTCCAGGACGCCCTCGCCCGCGCCGCGCTCCTGGCTCCCGACGTCGAAGCCGTCGTCACCGCCGACGCCCGGATCACCTACCGGGAACTCGCGCTCGAAGTCGCCCGGGTGCGCGGTGCTCTCGCCGCCGCGGGGATCGGACGGGGCTCCCGTGTCGGGCTCTGCCTGGGCAATACTCCGGAATGGGTCACGCTGTTCCTGGCTTTGGGTTCGCTGGGCGCGCTGGTCGTCCCGGTGAACACCCGCTTCACCGCCGACGAGGTGCACTACACGCTCGCCCACGCCGGCGTCAGCACCCTGTTCGCCGCCGAACGCGTCCTGAACGTCGACTTCCCCCGGCTTTTCGCCGACGCGGGCATCGAACCCGGCTGTGCTTCCCTTCCGCTGCTGGAACGAATCATCGTCCTGGGCCAGGACAGCTGGACCGATTTCCTGGCCGCCGGCTCGCCCGCTGAACCCGTTGCCACGCCAGACGATCTCCTTCTCGTGCAATACACCTCCGGCACGACCTCGCGGCCCAAAGGCGTCCTCCTGACCCACCGCAGCATGTGCGCCGACGCCTTCTTCTCCGGCGCCCGCCTGGGTTTGCGCCCCGGCGACCGGTTCCACTCGGCACGCCCGTTCTTCCACGTCGCCGGAAGCACCCTGTCGGTCCTGTCCTCCCTGCAGCACGCCACCACCCTGGTGACGATGCCGAAATTCGAACCAGCAGAAGCGTTGCGGCTGCTGGAAACCGAACGGTGCACGCACTTCTCCGGCAACGACACCATCGCCCTGCTTCTGCTCAACCACCCCGACCGCCCGCACCGCCGCCTTTCCTTGCGCGGGGCGTGGGTCGCCGCCTCCCCCACCGTCGTCCGCCGCGTCATCGACGAACTCGGCGCGCGTGAATGCGTTGCCGGATACGGACTTTCCGAAGCTTCCCCGAATGTCGCCCAATCCGCCTGGTGGGAACCGGAAGACATCCGAGCTTCGGGAGCCATGGCCCCCGAACCCGGCGTGGAAATCCGCATCCGCGCACTGGACGACACCCGCGACTGCTCCCCCGGCGAACCCGGCTCAGTGCTGGTCCGCGGCTGGAACGTCATGCAAGGCTATCTGGACGATCCCGTGCGCACCGCGGAAACCATCGACGCCGACGGCTGGCTGTCCACGGGGGACGTCGGCCTGCTCGACGACTCCGGCCGGTTCCATTTCACCGGTCGCACCAAGGAAATCATCCGGGTCGGCGGGGAGAACGTCGCCCCCGCGGACGTCGAAGACGTGCTGCACCGGCATCCCGCCGTGCGCCAGGCCGCGGTCGTCGGGGTTCCCGACGAGCGGCTGATCGAAGTGCCTTTCGCTTTCGTCGTACTGACTTCGCCCGGCGTTTCGGAAGACGACCTGCTCTTGTGGGCGAAAGAACGGTTGGCCGGGTTCAAAGTCCCGCGGCATCTGCGCATTGTGGACGGTTTCGAAGCGATCGGCATGACCGCCAGTGCCAAGGTGCAGAAGAACCAACTGGCCCGCTATGCCCGGGCGTTGCTGGAGAACTCATGAACCGCTTGCGCACCTCTGTCACCGATTTGCTGGACTTGGATCTGCCCGTCATTCAGGCCGGAATGTCGTGGGCTTCGTCGTCTTCGGCGTTGCCGTTGGCCGTGTCGAACGCCGGCGGTCTGGGCGTCGTCGCCGCCGGTCCGATGCGCCTGCCCGATCTGGCGCGGGTGCTGGACGAAATGGCCGCCGGGACCGACCGTCCGTGGGCCGTGAACCTGCCCCTCTACCGGGCTGGTGCCGATGAGGTCATCGACCTCCTGCTCTCTCGCCGCCCTCCGGTGCTGATCGCCTCCCAGGGCGGCCCGCGACGGTACCTGGAGCGGTTCCACGCTGTCGGAACCCGGTGCCTGCACGTTGTCGCCGGGGTCTCGCATGCTTTGAAGGCTTCCGCCGCTGGCGTCGACGGGCTGGTGGTAGTCGGCGCCGAGGCTGGCGGACATCCACCGCCGGGGATGGTCACCACTCAGGTTTTGGTGCGTGCTGTGGTTTCCGCGGTGCCTTCGGTCCCAGTTATTGCTTCCGGCGGGGTTGCCGACGGTGCCGGGCTGGCCGCGATGCTGGCGTTGGGCGCGGGCGCGGCCCAGTTCGGGACCCGGTTCCTGGCGAGTTCCGAGGCGACTGTGCATCGGTCTTATCAGGAGGCGGTGATTGCCGCTGGTGTCGACGACACTCGAACGGTTGGTCGAGGTTTGGGCGTGATTCGTGCACTGGCGAACGATTTCACTGCTCGGATGTCCGAACTGGAGACTTCCGGGGCCGAGGAGTCTTTGCGGCGCAAGGTTTTTCAGGCTTCGTCGTTGAAGGACGCCGCTCTGCATGGCGATGTCGCGATGGGGAAGGTGGAGGCTGGTCAGTCGGCTGGGCTGATCACGGAAGTCCTTCCGGCAGCGGAGATCGTCTCGCGGATCGCGGCGGAGTACGCGGCGGCGGTGCGGCGGTTGCCTCAGCTTGAGGGGTCTTGATTGCTCCGTTCAGCGCAATCCTGCCGTTGATCGAATTCCGCTAGGATCGCGCGGGTGAGCCAATCGATCGAGGAGATCGTCGCCGTCACCGGGTGGGCCGGGGGCATCCAGCCGGGCCGGGACTGGAGCACCGTCGAGCAGGACATCGGCACGATGCTTCCGGACGACTGCAAGGAATTGTTCTCCCTGTTCCCGTCCGGTGCTTTCTGCGACGCGATCGTCATGGCCAATCCGGTCGACGCGCGCACGAACTATCCGAGGTTCCTCCGGGAGGATGTCTTCGGAATCCTGGAAATTCTGCCCGATGAAGGGCTGGAATACCTGACGGGCACGGGCTACCGGCCCTTCCCCGGCGAAGGCGGGCTCCTGCCCTGGGGCGGCGACGACATCTTCGGCTGGCCGTGCGAAGACCTCCCGCGCATCTTTCGGGTTCCGTCCACCCATCTGGGCAACGGGCGATGGCTTCCGCACCCCGAGTACCGGCAGGCCGCGTCGTGAACCGTCCGCGAAGACACTCGATCGACGAACTCGCCCGGGCCTCCGGCTGGACCGGCGGAATCCGCCAAGGCCGGGACTGGGCCGAGGTCGAACGAAAACTCGGCACTGCCCTGCCCGACGACTACAAGGCGATGCTTTCCCGCTTCCCGTCAGGCTTCTTCCGCAACTCTGTCGCTTTCGAAAACCCCATCGACGCCCGCATCGACCTGGAGGCATTCGCCCGAGACAGCGTAGGGAGAGTCATCTCCACCCTCAGTGACGAGAGTTTGGGATACTTGCGCGACACCGGCTACGCACCATTCCCCGAGCCCGCCGGACTCCTGCCCTGGGGCAACGATCTGCAGGGCGGCATCTTCTGCTGGCTGACCGAGCCCGCCGACCCGAACCAGTGGCTGATCGCCTACTACAGCAGAGACTTCCGCGAATGGTTCGAATACGACGGCGGCGTCGTCGAGATGATCCGGGAAGTCCTCACCCGCCCCGGCCACGACAACCTCCTCCGCCGCGACCTCGATCACGAAGAACCAGTCTTCCGCGTCCCCTCCACCTACGCCGGTGAACCACGCGGCTGGATCCCCCACGAGGAATACCGATGACCGCGCACCGGCCGATCGGCGAGATCGCCCGGGCCTCCGGCTGGACCGGCGGAATCCGCCAAGGCCGGACCTGGACGGACGTCGAGCGAAAAGTCGGCATCACGTTCCCCGACGACTACCAGGCCCTGATGTCCCGCTTCCCGTCAGGCTGCTTCCGGGGCGCCGTCAACTTCCGCAATCCCCTAGACGCTCGCATCGACCTGGATGCTTTCGTCCGCGACACCATCGATTCCGTGCTCGAGTCCTTCGCCGCTCCGTGGGAAGAATTCCGGGAGGGCACGGACTACCGGCTGTTTCCCGAACCCGGCGGCCTCCTCCCCCGGGCCAACGACACCGGCGGCGGCGTGTTCTTCTGGCGGACCGGCCCCGAGGACCCGAACCAGTGGCCGGTGGTCTTCTGGAGCCGCAGCACGTTCGAGTGGAACGAGCACCCCGGCGGAATGGTCGAGGTCGTCTGGGAAGTCCTCACCCACACCGGCGGCGACAACGTCCTCCGCATGGACCTCGATTACGAGGAGCCGATCTTCCGCGTCCCGTCCACCTACGCCGGTGAACCACGCGGCTGGATCCCCCACGAGGAATACCGCTAGCCCGGCCCTTCACCAGTTGTCCGGCGGCCCGCGCCAGCTCCCCCGAACTCACCGACCACTGATTCCACCGCCCCCGCAACAGATCCGCCCCACACACCGCGGTACGCGGCGGCCGCCTCAGCTCGCGGGTTCGTGATTGCCTGCCTCCGCCGACGACGTGAGACGTTCGATGATCTTCCGCGGCACCTGGATCAGCACTCCGCTCGCCAAGCCAAGCGCCGCGAGCATGTACAGCGTCACCGTGTTCGACACGTCCACCGCGTGCGCGAGCCCCGGTTCCGAAGCGCTCAGCAGGATCAGCGCCCGCAGCGCTGCCGCAGCCAGCAAAATCACGCCCGTCAACGCGGTCAACGCACACTGCCATCGCCGGTACCGCGGTACCGAACTCCACGCGTACGCGAAAGCCCGTTCCCGAGCCGGATCGCCGAAACTCGCGGCTGACGCGGCGAAAACGTGCGTCAACGGAGCGCGCCGGACCAGGGTGACGAGGCACCAAACCCCGGCGACCAGGACGTAAGCCGCCTCGCGCAGCGCGGCTACCCGCGGGTTCTGCGTGATCAGGGTGACGGTCAGCGTCGTAGCCAGCTCAAGCAGAACAACCAGCCCGACCAGGTCGAGCCGGCGACGGCGGACTGTCGTGGCGACCGCGAGCGCCGCGACCGCCAGCGCCGGTCCGGTCAACGACCAGAAGACACCCGCCCCGCACGCACGCAGCAGGTAATAGCCCCCGACGGAGACTACGACTTCGACCAGCGCCGTACCCAGGCTTCGGCCCTCCATCAGACCCTCCTCCCTGATAGTCTGTTACAGACTAGTACGATACAGACTATGCCACCTCGAGGGAACCTGTCCCCGGTCGTTCTCGCGGTCCTCGCACTTCTCGCCGAGGAACCACGGCACGCGTACGGGATGCAGCAGCTGATCAAGGAACGCGGCGTCGACCTGGTCGTGAATGTCCGCACCCGGTCGGGTTTGCACACCGCGCTGGAGCGGCTCGTGCGCGACGGCCTCGTCCGCGTGCACGCTGTCGAGCGCACGGAAGGGCGGCCCGAGCGCACGGTTTACGAGATCACCCCGGCCGGGCGGGAATCGTTGCTGACCGCGGTCCGCTCCGGGATCGCGTCCCCCGCCGCCGAATTCCCGCTATTTCCGGCAGCGGTGTCGTTCCTGCACCTGCTTGCCCCGGAAGACGCGCTTGTCCAGTTACGGCAGCGGATCGAGGCGTTGCAGGAACGTCTCAGCAACACGGAAGCCGTGCTTCGCGCCTCGCGAGAGGCCTATGTTCCGCGACTGCATCTGCTGGAGCACGAACACCGCACCGCTGTCGTCACCGCGGAACTGACGTGGCTGCGCGAAGTGTGCGCAGACCTGGAGACCGGCGAACTCGACTGGCAGCGATACGCCTGACTTCACCAGCTGTCCGGCTGCCGACCGTCCACATCGGTCACCCCGTACTCCCGCGCCAGCTCCGCCGAACTCACCGACCGCTGATTCCACCGCGCCCGCAACGGATCCGCCGCCATCGCCGCCACCCCGCGCCCCACATACCGCGGCGACTCCGACTCCGCGAACCCCGGCGGAGCCCCAGCCTCCAACGCCGAACGCCAGTTCTCCTCGGTCACCCCGTAAGCGTCGAGCATCATCTCCGACCGCAGCCAGCCCGGCGTCACCGCCACCGCGGCCGCCCCATACCCCGCAAGCTCATGCCCCTGTGAGAAAGCGAGCCGGTTCACCGAAGCCTTGGCCAGGTCGTAAAACACCGAAATCCGGTAAAGCGAAGCGTTGTGCGCCGAAGTCCCGTCCGTGACCTCGACGACCAGCCCGCCAGGCTCGCGAATCACCAGCGGCAGCAGGAAATGCGACGTGACCAGATGCGTCTCGACCCCCAGCCGGAGGATCCGCAACCCCGCGTCGAGATCGTGCTCCCACACCGGCGTGTTCCAGTCCGCCGGACCGCCCTTGAGCCGCTCGGCGCCCCAGATGTCGTTCACCAGCAAGTGAAGCCGGCCGTATTCGGACTGGACGAACGACGCCAGCCGGCGGACGTCGTCGTGGTCCAGGTGATCGGCGACGAACGGGATCCCAACCCCGCCAAGCTGAGATACCAGCGAAGCGGTCTCTTCAACCGTTTCCGGCCGGTCGTAATCCGAGCGTCGGCGTTCCGGGCCAGAGCTGCTGCGTCCGGTGCAGATCACGGTCGCCCCGGCCTCGCCGAGCGCGGCGGCGATCCCCCGCCCGGCACCGCGGGTCGCCCCCGCGACGAGGGCGACCCGGCCGTGCAGATCAGGCGGCATCGGGCCAGTGTGGCACCGGCCGCGGGAAATCTCAGCGCGAAGCGGTGCTCAGTTCCCGGCCCCGCAGCGCGAACCGCTGGATTTTCCCGCTCGGCGTCTTGGGCAGTTCCGCCACGAAGTGGATCCGCCGCGGGTAAACGTGGGCGGCCAGGCGGGTTTTGACCGTCTGCTTCAGCTCTTCGACCAGTTCGTCCGACCCGTCGACGCCGGGGTTCAGCACGACGTAGGCCACCACCAGTTCCCCGCGCAGTTCGTCCGGCGCGCCGATCACCGCGGCTTCCGCGACGGCCTCGTGCTGCGCCAGTGCGCTTTCCACCTCGAACGGGCCGATCCGGTAGCCCGCCATGAGGATGACGTCGTCGTCGCGGGAGCCGAAGGTCAGGTAGCCGTCGCGGTCCCGGGCGGCGATGTCGCCGGTGTAGTACCAGCGGCCGTCGGCGCTGAAGCGTTCCGCGGTCCGCTCGGGAGCGTCGCGGTAGCCGGAGAACGGCATCAGGGGGCTGGCGGAAACGTCGATCGCGACGCGCCCGGTCTCGCCGACCTCCGCGATCTCGTCGCTGCCCGCCTTCAGGACCTCGACCGCGAACCCGGGCAGCGGCCGCCCCATCGACCCGGTTTTGACCGGCGCGATCAGGGCCGGATGCCAGGCGTTGCCGACGACCATGCCGGTTTCGGTCTGGCCGTAGTGGTCGCGCACCGGGCAGCCGAGGACCTCCTCGGCCCAGGTCACGACGTCCGGCGTCAGCGGCTCCCCGGCCGACGAGCAGTGCCGCAGCCGCAGACCGGCGGGCACCGGCAGGCCGGAGCTGCGCAGCGCGCGGTACACCGTCGGACCGGCGGTGAAGTTGGTGACGCCGAAGCGTTCGAGCACCTGCCAGGTCAGCTCCGGGCTGAATCCGGCGTGCAGCAGCAGGCTGCGCCGTCCGGTCGCGAGCGGGCCGAGCAACGCGAAGTACAGCCCGTACGCCCAGCCCGGGTCGGCGGCGTTCCAGAAGACGTCCTCGTCGGTCTGGTCGAGGCCGAACTCCTGGTAGGAGTGGATCCCGGCGAGTCCGCGCAGCGGCACCGGCACTGCCTTCGGGGTGCCGGTCGTGCCGGAGGTGAAGATCTCGACCAGCGTGCCGTCGCCGCCGACCGCGACCGGGTCCGGCAGCGGGTGCGGCTCGTCCAGCAGCGCCTCGAACGAAAGGTCGCCGCCGGACGCCTCGCCGGTCGTCACGATGATCCGCGACGGGTCGGCAGGCAGGTCGTCGCTGGGGTCCAGCTTCGCGCGCTGACCGGCGTCGACCACCACCACACGGGTCCCGTTGCCGACGATCCGCTGGGCGATCGCGGGCGGCGCGAACGCGGTGAACAGCGGCACGTGGACCGCGCCGAGCCGCCAGATCGCCAGCAGCGCGGTGACCAGTTCGGCGGACTTGCCCATGAGCGTCGCGACCCGGTCTCCGGGGCGCACGCCGTGCGCGGCCAGTGCGGCGGCGAACCGGGCGGAAGCGGCCTCGAGCTGGCCGTACGTGAGGTCGCGGCTGGTGAGATCGGACTCGACGAGGGTGAAGGCGACCGCGTCGGCGGGATGGCGTCCGCACAGCAACCGGGTCGCGTCCGCGTCCGGCGCGGCGTAGGTCTGCAGCAGGTCGAAGGTGGTCCGCTCAGGGCTCACAGCGTGCTCCACGGTCGTCGTTGGCCGGTGTCGGCGGGTACTATCGCCGCACGTCAGCAGGCCCACTACCCCCGAAAAGGGGTGACGCCCGATGCCCGTCACCGATCCCGGCCCGGCCGAGGACGTCGCGGAGGTCCGTCGCGCGCTGGTGCGGCTGCGCGGAGCCGCCCAGGTCCCGCTGTCCTTCGGCGGGGCGGTCGCCGACGGCCGGCTGCGGATGACCGAACTGCTCGGGAACTCGACGACATCGCTGCTCGGCCTGGTCGTCGCGGAGGGAAAGGGCCTCGGCGGACGCGCCATCGGCGTGCGGAAGCCGGTGGTGCTGCCGGACTACTACACCAGCGACGCGATCAGCCACCACTTCGACCGCGCGGTCCGGGCCGAGGGCGTGCGCTCGGTGATGGCCGTGCCGGTGATCGTGTCCCGCACCGTCCGGGCCGTCCTCTACGGCGCGGTCCGCGAACACGTCCGCTTCGGCGACCGCTCGGTCACCGCGATGGTCGAGGTGGCTCGCGACCTGGAGCAGGAGCTGGCGATCCGCGCCGAGGTCCGCCGCCGGCTGGAGCTGCTCGCCCCGGACCCGGACGTCGCACCCGGCGAACCGGCCGATCGCGAAGCGGTCCGGGAAAGCCACGCCGAACTCCGCCGCATCGCCGCCGCCCTGGACGACCCGGACCTGCGCGACCGCCTGGACGCGGTGTGCCGCTCGCTCGCCGGCGACGCTCCCGAAGGCCCGCGACCGTCGCTTTCGGCGCGCGAACTCGACGTCCTGGCCGGGGCCGCGGCCGGGCAGACCAACGCCGACATCGCGGAAACACTCGGGCTGGGCCCGGAAACGGTGAAGAGCTACCTGCGCAACGCGATGCGGAAGCTGGACGCGAAGACCCGCCTTCAGGCCGTCAACGCCGCCCGCCGGGCCAACCTGCTGCCTTAGCTGTCCGTGAGGGGAACCTTCACGGACTCAGAGTCCCGCAGGGTTCCCCTCACGGACTTCCCACGACGCGCCCGGCTGGCCAGAGCCAGCGACTCCAGCAACGGAACAGTCCGCTCCCACCCGAGGCAAGGGTCCGTCCGGCTCACCGCCCGGTCGGCCGGCGCCCGCTCCGGATCCTGTGCCCCGTCGCGCAGATACGATTCGATCATCACCCCGGCCACCGCTGCCCCGTCGCGAACCTGCTCCGCCACGTCCGCGACGACCCCCGGCTGCCGGTTGTGGTCCTTCCCGCTGTTCCCGTGCGCGGCGTCGACCACCACGCGCCGGGGCAACCCCGCGTTCGCCAGCATTTCCATCGCCCCCGCGACCGACGCGGCGTCGTAATTCGGCGCCGTTCCGCCCCGCAGCACCAGATGCGCGTCCGGATTCCCGCTGCTGCGCAAGGTTTTCATCCGCCCGTCCACGCCCAGCCCGGGAAACGCGTGCGCCGCCCCGGCCGCGCGGATCGCGTCCACCGCGGGACCCAGCCGGCCGGACACGCAATTCTTCATCCCGATCGGCATCGGCAGCCACGACGCCAGCTGTCTGTGCGGCTGGCTGGCCACTGTCCGCGCGCCGATCGCACCCCAGCTCACCGTGTCCGCGACGTACGGCGCGAGCACCGGATCGACGAACTCGTACGCCAGCGGCAATCCGGTCGCCGCCGCGTCCAGCAGGAACTGCCGCCCCAGCCGGACCCCCGCGGCGAGATCGCCTTTGCCGTCCAGCGTCGGGTCCGGCAGGAATCCGGTCCACCCGGTCACCGACCGCGGCTTCTCCAGATACGCCCGCAGCACCACCACGAGATCGTCCGCATACCGGGCCGCCGCGCCGGCCAGCAGTCCGGCGTATTCCAGCGCCGCCTCCGGATCGTGCACCGAGCACGGCCCCACGATCACCAGCAGCCGCGGATCGCGCCTGGCCAGCACCGCGGAGACCGTTTCGCGGTGCCGCGCGATGTCCGGTGCGGCTCCCGCGGTCACCTCCACCGGGCTGGGCAAGGTGTCCTGCATCTACCGGCTCCTTTCCTTAGGCAGCTTCGCCGCCCCCGCAGCCGCCACCACGACCAGACCGAGCACCCACCAGAACGTGTCCGCGAAAGCCGCCGCGACGTCAGCGCCCCGTGCGGCCAACCGGTTCTGCAACACCAGCGCGAGCACCGCGGTCCCGACCGAACCGCCCAGGGTGTTCAGCAAATTCAGCGCGCCGGCCGCTTTCGGCAGCTGCGTTTTCTCCAGGCTGCGGTACACCAGCGCCAGCACCGGCGCGCTGATCATCGCCGCACCGAACCCTCGCAGCAACAACGAAACGACCAGCACGACATCCGGAAGGTCCGGGCCGAGCTGAGTAAACGCCGCCGTTCCTAGCGCGACCAGGCCGATGCCGGACAGCACCAGCGTCCGCGGAGCCGCCCGGTCCACGATGCGATGCACCAGAATCGATCCGGCGGCCGCACCGATTCCCTGTGGAACCAACAGCAATCCGGTGTCCCACGTGCCCAGACCGGCACCCCGCCGCAAATACAGCGGCAGCAAGAACATCGTGCCGAACACCGACGCGCCCAGCACGACCAATGCCAGCGCGGCGGACCCGAACGGCGGCCGGGTGAACAATCGCGGGTCCAGCAACGGCGCGCGCACGCGCAACCCGTGGCGGACAAACGCAGCCAGCATCAGCAAACCGGCCGCGACAGCCGTGCCGGAAAGCCATTTCGGGTATCCGTCGGAGAACCCGGTCAGCCCGAACACCACCGCGGCCAATCCCGGCGAAAGCAAAGCCGCGCCCCGGAAATCGAACGGTTCACGAGGACCCGCCGGCGCGTCCGCCGCGACATACCGCAATCCGAGCAGCACCGCGACCACGCCGACCGGCAGGTTGACGTAGAACAACCACGGCCAGTCCGCGACGCTCAGGATCGCCCCGCTCGCCAGCGGTCCCAGCACCGGCGACAGCAACGGCACCACGCCGACGACGCTGATCAGCCGCCCGATCCGCTCCGGTCCGGCGGCCCGCGCCAGCAGTGCCTGCCCGGTCGGCGGCAGCAGGCCGCCGGCCAGCCCTTGCAGAATCCGGAACGCCACCAGCATCGGCAACGTGCTCGCCAGCCCGCACAACAGCGACGCCAGCACGAAAACGACCACCGCGGCCAGCCAGGTCCGCCGCCCGCCGAACCGCGCGGCCAGCCAGCCCGACGCGGGCACCGCGGCCACCACCGCGAGCAGGTACGCCGTGGTGACCCACTGGACCTCAGTGACCGACGCGTCGAACCGCTGCGCCAGCGTTTCCACGCCGACCGAGACGATCGTGCTGTCGAGCGTCGCCATGAACGTGCCCAGCACGAGCACGAACGCGGTCCGCCACAGGTTCACCGCGGCCTCGCGAACTCACCCGCGTCGTCGTCCAGCCGCGAGGGAAGCTCGCCGAGGAACCGCAGCAGGTCCGCGACCAGCGCCCTTGCTTCCGCAGCCGAGAGAATCCCGTCCTGGTAACCGAAAATGCCGGACCAGCCGCCAGCGAGTTCGGGCACCACGGTGACCGTCATCGGATAGTGCGTGCGCTCGCGGAAGCGGGTCCCGGTGATCGCCAGCCCGGGGGCCGGTTCGCGCAGTTTCGCCGGGTCCACCGGGTAGTTCTCGAACACGACGAGGCTGTCGAACAACCGGTCCCGGCCGGTCAGCGCGGCCAGTTCGGCGAGGCCGGCGTGCTGATGCGCGAGCAGTTCCTGTTGCCGGGCTTGGGTTCGCGCCAGGGTCTCCCCCACGGTTCCGGCGAACCGGACCCGCACCGGAACCGTGTTGGCGAGCAGCCCGAGGATCTCCTCGACACCGTCCACTTCGGACGTACGACCGGAAACCATCGCCCCGAAAGCGACATCGGTCACCCCGGCCCGAGCCGCGAGCACCGCCGCCCACGCGCCCTGCAGCAACGTCCCAGCAGTGACCCCGTGCTTGGCGCCTGCCCGCGTCAGCTCGGCAACCAGCGGAGCGTCCACAGTGAACAGTTCCGGCTCGACGGCCGCGGGCGGTCCGCTTAGGAGCTTCCGCGACGGCAGGTCCGCCAGTTCCGTCCGCCACGCGTGCCCGCTGACCGCGTGGTCGCGCGCCGCGAGCCACCGCGTGTAGCGCGACACCGGCACCGCCTCCGGCTGGGGCTCACCGGAGTACCCGGCGAACAACTCGGCCAGGATCCGCGGCGCCGACCAGCCGTCGGAGAGGAGGTGATGACTGGTCAGCACGAGTTCGTGCCGATCCGGGCCGTGCCGGAGCACGGTGACCCGCAGCAACGGCCCGGCGACGAGATCGAACGGCTCGGCGAGGTCTTCCGCAAGCAGCTGCTCGACGTTCGCGGCCGCTTCGAACACCCGGAAGCCGACCCGCGGCTCAGCCGGCAGCACCTGCACTTCGTGCCCGGCCGGGAACACCGCGCCCAGGTTCGGATGCCGCCGCACCAGTGCGTTCGCCGCGGCCTCCAACGCGGCCAGATCCAGCGCTCCAGCCAGCGAGAACGCCGCCTGCACCGGGTACGGATCCTCGTCCGCCGCACGCGATTCCCGCAGGATCAGCTCCTGCAGCGGCGTCAGCGGAAGCAGCTCGCCAGCCGGTAGCCCAGCAGCGAGCGCGGCGAGTTCCTTCTGGAACGCCGCGCCGAGAGCGGCGATCTCGTCCGCGCTGAACTCCGCGGACGGCCAGGTGAACCGCACCGCCAGCCGGTCGTCGCGCACCATCGCGTTCACCATCAGCGCGTGCGCGAGCGGACCGCCGTCGGAGCCGAGCGGTTCGGCGTCCGGCGGCCGCTGCCACGGCGTCTCCGCCTGCGGTGCTGCCTCGAAGCGGCCAAGGTAGTTCCAGGTGACCTCCGCCCCGGTCGACGTCCCGCCGAGGATGCCGTAACCGAGCCCGTCGCCAGCGGCGCGGAGCTGATCGCGGACCGCAGCGATCGCCGTCTCGTCGGAAGGCGGCGTGATCCGCGCCGGGTACATCGCGGTGAACCAGCCGACCGTGCGGGACAGATCGACGGCTCCGGCGAAGTCCGGCGTGTGGTCCGGACGGCCGTGGCTCTCCAACGCGACGAGCAGATCCGAACCCCGCTGAGTCCGGTAAGCCCGCGCGAACGCGGTGAGCAGCACGGCGTCCGACCCGGTCCGGTACGCGCCCGGCAACGTCGTCAGCACCGCCTGCGTGATCTCCTCCGACACCTCGATCTCGTGGTGCCGCGCAGTCCCGCTGACCGGACGTGCCGTGGCCGCGAGCCGTTGCCAATGCGGACGTTCGACCTGCCGCGCGGTCTTGGCCGCGACCAACGCCCGCGACCAGCCGAGGAACGACGGTCCGCGTTCCGGCAGCTGGTGGCCGAGATACGCCTGCTCGAGGTCGTCGAGGAGGATCCGCCACGACACCGCGTCCACGACGAGATGGTGCGCGACCAGCGCGAGCCGCCCCGGGCGCGCCGGCCCGGCGTCTACCCACACCGCACGCAGCATCGGTCCTGTCCGCGGGTCCATTGTGGACCGGACAGCGGCGATCCGGTCGTCCAGCAGCGCGCGCAGATCCGCGTCCTCGCCCGCCGGGACGACCATCAGCACGTCCGCACCGGTCACCGAGCCGGGTTCCGGAACGCGCAGCACGTCGCCAGCCAGGCGCGAACGCAGCACATCGTGCCGTTCGAGGACAGCGTCGAGCGCCGACCGCCACTTCGGCACGTCGCCACCGGACGGCACGCACACCTCGACCCACTGACAGAACCCGTCCGCGGCCGAACCAGCGCGTTCCAGCAGCTCCCGCATGACTGGCGTCAGCGGCGCGTCCCCGACCGCGGGCGTCAGATCCGGCGACACCACCACGGTTTTGCCGCTGCAGCGGGCCGCGATCCCGGCGATCGTGCCGCCTTCGAAAACGTCCCGCGCGGTCAGGTGCAAGCCCTCCCGCCGAGCCCGCGCGACCAGCCGAAGCGACGCGATGCTGTCCCCACCAGCGTCGAGGAACCCGTCGTCGATCGTGACGTCCGGGCCGAGCAGCTCCCGAACCACTTGCAGCAGAACGGTTTCCGCTTCCGTCGCCGGTTGCCGGGCAGCGGCGGCATTGCGCGGTCCCGGCGCGGGCAAGGCAGCCCGGTCGAGCTTGCCGCTGGGCCCGAGCGGCAGCCGCTCCAGCGAGAGCACCGCCGACGGCACCATGTGCGCGGGCAGCTCAGCTGCCAGATACTCGCGCAACGCTGCGGGGTCCGGCTCCGCCCCGTCGACCGGCACGACGTAACCGACCAGCCGCCGGTCCCCCGGCCGGTCCTCGCGCACGAGCACGACCGCGGCCCGCACGTCCGGATGCCGCGCCAGCGCCGATTCGATCTCGCCCGGCTCGATCCGGAACCCGCGCAGTTTCACCTGGTGGTCGGCGCGGCCGAGGAACACCAGCTGCCCGTCCGGCCGCCAGCGCACCAGGTCGCCGGTGCGGTACATCCGGTCGCCGGGCGCGCCGAACGGGTCGGCCACGAACCGCTCCGCGGTCTGCCCCGGCCGGTTCACGTACCCGCGCGCGAGCTTCGGCCCGGCGAGATACAGCTCGCCGGTCACGCCGGTCCCGACCGGCCGCAGTCCCGCGTCCAGCACGTACGCCCGCACCTGCGGGTCCGGCCTGCCGATCGGCAGCGGACCGGGGTCGTCGGCGGAGTAGACCCAGGTGACGGAGTTGATCGTGACCTCGGTCGGGCCGTAGGCGTTGAACAGCGCCCGCCGGTCGCCCCAGCGGTGCGCCAGCTCCGGGTCGAGCCGTTCGGCGCCGACCACGAAGAACACCTCCGGGTCCACCGTCGCGTCGTCCGGCATCGCGGACAGGAACGACGGCAGCAGGTTCAGCCCGGTGACCCGGTGTTCGGCGGCGTAGGCGAGCAGGTCGTCGCCGGACCCGCGGACCTCCTCCGGCGCGATCACCGAGGTGCCGCCGGACAGCAGCGGCAGGAAGAACTGCCAGTACGACACGTCGAAACTCGTGGACGCGAAGTGCAGGTACCGCTCGCCGTGCCGGATGCCGACGATGTCCTCCTGCAGCGCGACCAGGCTCGGAATGCCGCGATGCGTGATCGCGACGCCCTTGGGCTTTCCGGTCGTGCCGGACGTGTAGATCACGTAGGCCAGCGAATCCGGCGACGGAACGACGTCGTCCCAAGCAGACGGTCCACTCAGGACCGTCGGGTCGATCACCGGGATGCCGAAGCCAGGATCCGAAGTGGACACCACCGCGGCGGGCACGCTGTCCTTCACCAGATGCGCCAGGCGTTCCGCGGGATAGGTCGGGTCCATCGGCACGTGCACCGCACCGGCTTTGAGCACGCCGAACAGTGCGACCACCAGGTCGATGTCCCGCTCCAGCAGCACCGCTACTGGATCCTGCTCTTGCACCCCGGCCTCGCGCAACGCATGGGCGAGCTGGTTCGCCTTCTGGTCCAGTTCCGCGTAGGTCAGGCGGCGGTCCCGGCACACGACGGCTTCGGCGTCCGGAGTTTCCCGCACCCAGCGGGCGAATTCCTCCAGGCAGGTACCGGCTTTCCTTCGCGGCTCGGGTCCGTTTCCTTGCCGCAGCAGAGCCGTTTCCTCTTCCGCGTCAAGAGAACGCAGCCTCGTGACCGGTTGCTGCGGGTCGGCCACGATCTCGTGCAGCAACGTCGTCAGCCAGCGGCCGTAAGCCCGCACGGTCGATTCGTCGAAGGCGTCCGGCTGATAGCCGAGTCCGATCGAGATCTCGTCCCCGGGCAGCACGATCACGGTCAGCGGATAGTGCGTCGCGTCGGTGATGTCGACGCCGGCGAGGTCGAGCCCGGGAGCGAGCGGTTCGCGTTCCCGGCTGGAGAGCGGGAAGTTCTCCATCACCAGCATCGTGTCGAACAGATCGCCGACGCCCGCCGCGCGCTGGATGTCCGGCAGGCCGAGGTGATGGTGGTCGGTCAGCCTCGCGTTCTCGTCCTGCACGCGCGCCAGCACCGCCGACGCCGGGTCGGACGGCGCGAACGACACGCGCACCGGGATGGTCGTACCGAGCTGGCCGATCATCGCTTCGACGCCCGGAACGTCGGACGGACGACCGGAGACCGGGCAGCCGAACACCACATCCTGCCGTCCGGTGAGCCGCGCCAGCAGAACGCCCCACGCGGTCTGGAACACCGCCGTCGACGTCACGCCGCGTTCCCGGGCGAAGCCGCGCAGCTGTTCGCTGAACTCCGCGCCGAGTCCGACCCAGATCCGCTGTGGACGGTCCGAAGTGGACTCCGCAGTCGCCGGAGCGAGCCTGGTTCCTTCTTCCAGCCCCGCCAACGCAGTTTGCCAGGCCTCGACCGCCGCGTCGTGGTCGCGGGCGGCCAGCACCCGGTGGTACTCGGCCAGCGGCGGCGCGACCGGAGCGGCCGGTCCACCGTCCAGCTCGGCGTAAGTGGCCAGCAGCGCGCGGCCGACGAGCGGCATCGACCAGCCGTCGAGCAGCGCGTGGTGGATCGTCAGCACCAGCCGGTGTTCGGCCGGGCCGAGAGTGAGCAGCAGGAACCGGATCAGCGGCGGCACGGCCGGATCGAACGGGCGGGCCAGCTCGGCGGCACACTCGCCGTCCGCGCTCTCCGGAAACTCGACGTGCCGCCAGTCCAGGTGCACCCCGGCAGGCACGACCTGCACGACCTCGCCCGTCGACGTCGTGTGCAGGTGGACGCGCAGCGCCGGGTGCCGCCGCAGCAGCTCCCCGGCGGCGGCGCGCATCCGGCCCGGGTCGAGCTGGCCTTCGAGCCGGGTGACCGCCTGCACGGTGTAGACGTCCGGCCCGCCGCGAGTCAGCGTGTGGAACGACAACCCGGCCTGCAGCGGTGTCGCGGGCAGGACGTCGGCGACCGGACCCTGCTGTTCGAAGGTGTCGATCTCGTCCTGGGTGAGCGTGACGAGCGGAAGGTCGGACGGAGTGAGCCCGCCGATGTTCTCCCGCGCATGCGCAGCCAACGCGGCCAGCGCGGCGGCCCACGCTTCTTGCAGGCGTTCGACCTCTTCCGGCGGCAGAACCCGGCTGGCCGCGGTCCACTCGACGGCGATCCGCGGTGCGCCGTCCTCGCGGACAAAGCAGTTCAGCGCCAAGGCCTGCTCCAGCGCTTTCGCGGGCGGCTCGATAACGCCGAACGGATCCTCGTCCGGCAACTTCCAGCCGCCGGACAGCGGAGTGAACCGGCCGAGGTAGTTGAGCAGAACGTCCGGCATATCCGGCGCGAACTCAGCGCCCGGGTCCAAGTACCGGAGGACACCGAAGCCAACCCCGCCGTCCGGAACCGCGCGACGTGCTTCCTTTACCGCGCGCAGCAAACGATCGATAGTGTCCACACCGGACAGTTCAATATGGACCGGGTATTCGGCAGTGAACCAGCCGACGGTGCGGGCGAGATCCAGCCCTTCGCGGCCGTGGCCTTCCATCGTGACGGTCAACGCTTCTTCATCACCGCGCAGCGTCAGCACGAGCGCGGCAAGCAGCACCTCGTCGACCCCCGCGCGGTAGGCCGCGGGCAGCGTCGTGAGGATCGCCGTGCTTTCCTCTTCGGTGGCGACAGTGACCGAACGATGTGCGGTGGCAACCGTGTCTCGCTTCGGGTCGAGCTTGCTCTTCCGCGTCGACCGCCAGTAGCCGAGTTCGCCGCGCCGCGCACCGCTCTTGCCTTGTTCAGCGAGCGCCAAGGCATGCCGCCGCCACGAGGTCCGCACGGGTTCCAGAACCCCGCCCTCGCAGGCTGCCTGCAAGTCAGGCAGCAAAATCCGCCACGAAACCCCGTCGATCGCCAAATGGTGCACGACGATCACCAGCTGATCACCGACCAGCGCGACCCGCAGCATCTCCCCGGCGCGCGGATCCAATTCGGACGCCAGCTGTTCCGCCACCCCGGCCGGATTCCCCGTCGCCTCGCGGACGACCGCCGCGACCTCGCCACGCGGCCGGATCACCAGAGTACCGTCGGCTTCGACGCGAAGGCGCAGTACGTCGTGGTGGTCGAGAATCGCCTGAACGCCCTCGGCCAGTCCCGGCACCGGGCCGTCCACCCGAAGCACTGTCCACTGTGCATAGCCGACGATCGCGTCCAGGTCCGGATTCAGATCGAACAACGTCCGCACGATCGGCGGCGCCGGAACCTCGCCAATCGGCTCGTCCGGCTCACTGTCCGGTTCGGACAGCTCACGAGAGGCCGCTGCCAGCGCGGAAAAGCTGCGCCGCGCCAGCAAATCTCGTGGCCGAAGATCGAGACCGTGTGCCCGCAACCGGCTGCTCACGCTGATCGCCGTGATGCTGTCGCCGCCGAGAGCGAAGAAGTCGTCGTCCACCGCGACCCGCTCCACGCCGATCACCTCGGCGATCGCGGCGCACAGCAACCGTTCCCGCTCAGTCCGCGGTTCCCGGCCGCCCTCCGCCGCCGAGGGCGCGGGCAACGCGGCCCGGTCGAGTTTTCCGTTGCTGGTCACCGGAAGCTCGTCGAGCACCACGACCGCCGCCGGGACCATCGCTTCCGGCAACCGCTGTGCGAGCGTCGCGCGAACGTCTTCCGCCACCAGTCCGGCACCGACGACGTACCCGATCAGCCGCGGTCCGCGCACCGCCGCCGCAGCGGCCCGGACGCCGGGAACGGCGCCGAGCGCACTCTCGACCTCGCCCAATTCCACGCGGTGGCCGCGAATCTTGACCTGACCGTCGCGGCGTCCCAAGTATTCCAACCCGCGACCCGGCACCCAGCGCACGACGTCGCCGGTGCGGTACATCCGCTCCCCCGGCGGCCCGAACGGATCGGCGACGAACCGTTCCGCCGTCCCGCCCGGACGGCCGAGGTAACCGCGGGCCAGATGCGGCCCGGCAAGGTACAGCTCACCGCGGCTGCCCGGCAGCACCGGCCGCAGCGCGGAATCGAGCACGTACGCCCGCGTCCCCGGCACGGCGTACCCGATCACCGGTTCGTCCCCGGCGATCGCCGCGCTGGCACCGTCCACAGTGGTCTCAGTCGGGCCGTAGATGTTGCGCGCCCGGATACCGGACGACGCGACCCGCTGCCACAACGCCGGAGGAGTCGCCTCGCCACCGAGCACCAGCAACGCCGGGTCGAGCGACCCCGCGTCCAGCAGCGGAGCCGCCATCGACGGCGTGGTGTCGATGACGTCGATCCGGTCGCGCACGAAAGCGGCGTGCAAGGCGTCGACGTCGCGCGCGGTTTCCGTGTCGTAGACGTGCAATTCGTGCCCGCACAGCATCCACAGCAACTGCTCGATCGCCGAGTCGAAGGCGAACGAGTACGTGTGCGCCACGCGGAGCAGCCGCCCCTGCGCAGTCTCGGCGACCGTGGTCGCGCGGTGGTTCCGCAGCAACGTTTCCAGACCGCCGGACCGGACCAGCACTCCCTTGGGCTGACCGGTGGAGCCCGAGGTGAAGATGACGTACGCGAGGTGTTCCGGATGACGGTCCACATCGGACAATTCCGCCGCTGAATACCCGGCGATCTCTTCCCGCACCGCCGGATCGTCCAGCCGGAGCTGCGGAACGCCCGGCAGCAACTCCGAATCTGTCACGGCGAGCTTCGGGGTCACCTCGGCGACCAGCGAGCGCAGCCGTTCCGCCGGATGCGCCAGATCCAGCGGCAGGAACGCCGCGCCGGCGTCGAGAACCGCCAGCAGCGCCACCACCAGATCGACCGACCGGGGCAGCGCGAGCGCCACCACGTCATCCGCCCCGACGCCCCGCGCCCGCAACGCCCGCGCCAGCCGGTGCACCCGGTCCAGCACCTCGTCACCAGTCAGCCGCTCGCCCCCGCACACCAGCGCGGTCTGTCCGTGAAGGGGGCCGATTGGGAAACATATAACCAAAACGATCCCCTATCCCGCCAACGGCGCGGGAACACCGGGGGTAGACCCATAGGGGGGGAA